>CANIFK010000445.1 GCA_947466555.1 Acidobacteriota bacterium
GAGGAGGCGCAGAGGAGGAGGGTGAGGAATCGATTCACTTTTCGCCTCCGGCGCGCGAGGCGGAGGATTCGACGGTTTCTTTGCCGGCGAGTTCGATGTGGATCTTGACGTCGTCGGCGCACTTGACGCCGAACTGGGAGGGGCGCTCGATGCCGTAGTCGCTGAGCTTGATGGCGCCGTCGAGGATGGCTCGGTACGTGCCGCCGGCCTTGACCTTTAGCGCCACGGTGAGCGGCTTTTCGATACCGCGAATGGTCATTTTACCGGTGATTTTGCAGGACCCGTCGCCGCCGGCATCGACAGGGCAGGCCATGTTGGAGCCGGTGAATTTGAGTTCGGGGAGCTTCTGGTCGGCGGTGGTGAAGATGTACTTTTTCATGTGGTCGTCGCGGAGGCTCATGCCGGTGGTGAGCGCGTCGACGGGGAGCGTGGCGGCGACTTCTTCGAGGATTAACTGGGCGCCTTCTTTACGGAGGCGGGCGAGGCCGCGGACGTTGCTGGATTTGCCGTGGACGCTGACGGCGGAGATGTTGGTGCCCACGTCAAAGGTGACGGTGCCGCCGTCGAGGCTGAGCGAAGTCTGCCGGGCGCCTTCGGCCGAGAGCAATGAACACAGGGCGGCGGAAGCCAGGAATCCTGGCTTGAAGAAGGGAATGCGGTGCATGTCGGTGAGTCTCCTGTAGGGTGTTTTTGGACGCTTTACAGGCTGGAAATGCAGGAATGCGGGAGTGGCGTTAAGGCGGTAAAACGGGGCGCGAGACTACGCGCTGGCGACAGGGGAGTACAGACCATCTTCGGTGAGGACGACGGAACCTTCCAGACGGGAGATGAGTACGGAAATGTGATCTTCCATGTCGTCCATGGGGACGTTGGGGTCGAATTGGCGGAGCAGGGCGTGGGCCATTGCTTTGTGATCGCGGGTTGTTACGTCACCCAGTTTACGGATGAGGAATTCGACGAGAAACACTTCGGAGCGTGTTTCGAAATCGGGAGCGAGAGCGGCGATGGCGGCGGCGTTCGCGCTGAGGCCAGGGGGGATGGGACGGTGATCGGCGGCGAGGAGGACGCCGGCCCGAAGCATGGTGTTTACTACCGCTTTTGTTGGCATGTGCCAGTTGGTGACTTCGACCGCGGCATCGGCGCCCCATTGCCGGCCGAGTGATTCAATCTCACGAGCGAGACGGGCGAGCATTACGGTTGATTGGTTTTGCAGGTGCCAGGACATCTCCTGCCGAGCCGCGCGGAACAGAATGTCCCGCACTCGTTTTTCGGAGTACAGGAGGTTCTTGCGGAGGCACTGGATCATCTGGCCGGAACGGGTTGGCTTTGTTGTCAGAGGATTTTGAACTTGTAGTAGATGCGTCATAGCTCATTTCAGAGTGAAGGTACAGGTTCTAACGGGTATGCACCTTCGTGGCCAATCTCCTTTTCTCCATGGATTTGGTGCAATTGTTTGCATTTATGACCGGGTGCGGGCGCGGGTTTCCTTCTAGCGGATTGCCGCTGGAAGATCTTACCGGACATTGCGTAATTTGTACCGAGGGCGGGAATGGTCCGCCGGAACTGGCACGGCGGACCTTGTTCAGTAGGGGATCGCGAAACTCAGGAAATATAGGGCGGCTGTGAATTTACCGGTGTCGCGGGATTGTGGATTACAACACGCCGAATTTGGCGAAGACGTCGCGGAGGTAGGCGCCTTTTTGGAGCTCTTCGCGGGAGTGGTTTTCGCGGGTCACTTTGTCGTAGGCGAGGGCGAGGGTTTCTTTCACCATCTTGCCGGGGATGACGATGACGCCGTCGTGATCGCCGAAGACGAAGTCGCCGGGGTTGACGATGACTTCGCCGCATTCGACGGGGACGTTGTAGGCGGTGACGATGCCGCGGCCCATGGAGTCGACGGGCTTGATGCCGGCGGCGAAGACGGGGAAGTTGATGTCTTCGATTTTGGTGATGTCGCGGACGAGGCCGTCGATGACGGCGCCGCGGGCGCCGCGGGCTTTGGCGGCGGTCGAGAGCAGTTCGCCCCAGGGAGCGTTGCGCAGGGATTTCTGCGTGCCGCAGACGGCGACTTCGCCGGGGAGGAGGCTATCGACGGCTTCGATCTCGATGTCGTAGGGGTTCTCGGGAATGTGATAGATGTCCGAGCAGGAGATGGTGCGGGCCCAGCCGGCGAAGACGCAGCCTTTGTGGACGGGGCGGAGGTACTCGCGCATGGCCTGATGGCGGACGCCGAGTTGATCGAGAGAGTCGGAGACGACGGCGGTGTAGAGGTTCTTTTCTGCGAATTCGCAGGCTTCAATATCCCAGGCAGCCATTTGGCTACGGTATCATGACCGTGCCTTTATGGACGACTTTTCGCGGCGGTCTTTTTTGCAGGCTTCGACGTTGACGGCGACGCCGGTGGCGACGGGGATGAATGTGCTGGTGATCATGTTCGATCAGTGGCGGTTTGACTGCCTGGGCGCGAATGGCAACGGGCTGATCTGGACGCCGCATCTGGACCGGCTGGCGGCGCGGTCGGCTCGGTTTACGAACACCTTCGTGCAAGCGCCGGTCTGTGTGCCGTCGCGGATTTCCTATTTCACGGGACGGTATCCGCACTGCCATAAGAACCGGGTGAACTACACGCCATATCGCGGGGCGGAGCCGCTGTTGCAGGCGTTGTTGCAGAAGGCGGGGTACAAGACGGGTTCGGTGGGGAAGCTGCACTATTGGCCGGGGACGAATGCGCATGCCAAGTCCACTGGTTTTGATTTCGTGCAGTTGGACGATGGGATTCCGCGGACGGACCAGTTTTCGGATTATGTCGCGTGGCGGCGGCGGAACGATCCGCAGGCGCAGCTGGTGCACTACAACGAGACGGAGAAGGGGAAGGGCAATCCGTTCCGGGCGAAGATTGACCGGCAGTATACGCCGACGGCTTGGACCGGGATGGAGACGCGGCGGATGTTGCGGGAGATGGCGGCGGGGGCTGCGCCGTTCTTTTTGTTTTCGTCGTTCTTCAAGCCACATGCGCCGTACACGGTGCCGGCGCCGTTTGATGCGATGTACAACGACGTGGAGATTCCGCTGCCTCGGCAGGTGGACATGGACTATATCCGATCGCTGCCGGCGCCGGTGCAGCGGATGATCCTGCGGTTCAAGCCGGAGTATCAGACCGACCGGACGTTGCTGCAGTGGATGTGGCGGAGCTACTACGCGGGCGTGACGATGTTGGACGAAGAGGTGGGGCTGATTCTGGACGAGTTGGAGAAGACGGGGAAGGCGGGGAACACGGCGGTGCTGGCGTTGTCTGATCATGGCGATCAGATGTTGGAGCACGGGTTGTTTGGGAAGAACGTGTTTTTTGAGGACTCGGTGCGGGTGCCGATGTTGATGCGTGTGCCGGGGCGGATGGAGGGGGGCGTGCGGACGGAGTTGGTGGAGTCGATTGATGTGATGCCGACGATTCTGGAGTTGTGCGGGGTGGCGGTGCCGGAGAGTGTGCAGGGGCGGAGTTTGTTGCGGGCGTCGGCGCGGGAGATGGTGTTCTGCGAGAACATCATGCCGGAGGTGATTACCAATGGGGGGACGGGGTATCCGTGGGTGCCGGGGAAGGGGATTGACGGGATCCGGCATCCGGACGCGAAGATGGTGCGGACGGGGCGGTGGAAGTTGAACTACTATCCGGGGAATGGCGGGGAGCTTTACGATTTGGAGAACGATCCGGGGGAGTGGCGGAACCTGTATCGGAGCGAGCCGGGGCGGGTGGCGGATTTGAAGGGGGCGTTGCTGGACTGGCTGGCGACGGCGGACGAGAACGATCAGATTGCGAAGCATTGGGAGATATAGACGGTTTTCCAAAGGGATGGGCAAATTCGATACACTCGGTGGCAGTTTCCATTAACAATGCTGCATCCAACGATTCGACAGATTTGCGCGGTACTGATGGCGACGGTTGTCTGGGCCGCGCCGGATATTGCTCCGCTGGGTTCCTATACGGCTGTGGAGCGAAGGCACTGGGCGTTTCAGCCTCGGAAAGATGTCGCTGTTCCCACGTTTGAGGACGCGGCGGCGAAGGCGTGGATTCGCACGCCTGTCGATGCGTTTGTGCTGGCCGGGTTGCGGAAGGCGGAGTTGGCGCCGGCTCCGGAGGCGGACCGGGCGACGCTGATTCGGCGGGTTACTTTTAACTTGCACGGGTTGCCGCCGACGCCGGAGGAGATTGCGGCGTTTGTCGCGGACAAGCGGCCGGATGCATATGAGAAGTTGGTGGACCGGCTGTTGGATTCGCCGCGGTATGGCGAACAGTGGGCGCGGCATTGGCTGGACGTGGTGCGGTTCGCCGAGAGCGATGGCTACGAGTACGACACGCACCGGCCGGACGCGTTCCGGTTCCGGGACTATGTGATTGCGTCGTTCAATTCCGATAAGCCGTACGATGTGTTTTTGAAGGAGCAGTTGGCCGGGGACGAGATTGACCCGAAGAACGACACCTTGCTGGTGGCGAGCGGTTTTAACCGGCTGGGGCCGTTGCGGAAGAACGCGGGCAATCAGGACGTGGCGAGTTCGCGGACGGAAGTGTTGACGGAGATGGCGAACATTGTGGGCGCGGGAATGCTGGGCATGACGATGGGTTGCGCGCGTTGCCACGACCACAAGTTTGACCCGATCCGGCAGTCCGATTACTACCGGCTGCAGGGCTACTTTGCGCAGACGCAGGCGAACGATGTGATCATCGCGTCGGCCGAGGAGCAGGCGAATTACAAGGCCACGATGGAGCCGTTGGAAAACGAGATGAAGAAGCTGCGCTTTGCGATGCGCAAGGCGTCCGAGGAAGACAAGGGCAAGATTCTGACGCGGCTGGAAGAGATTGACGGGCAGATTCCGTTGCCGCTGACGGCGATGTACGCAGTGAAGAACGACCCGAAAGAGATGACGCCGATCCACATGCTGCAGCGTGGGGATTACCGGAATAAAGGCGCGGCGGTGGGGATGCGGCCGCCGGGGATTTTGTTGCCCGATGGGGCGGAAGAATTGCCGTTGGCGACGGAGAAGCCGCGGACGCGGTTGGCGGAGTGGATTACGACGCCCGAGAATCCGTTGACGGCGCGGGTGATGGTGAACCGGATTTGGGGCTTTCATTTTGGACGGCCGCTTGTGACGACGCCGAATGATTTTGGCAAGATGGGC
>CANIFK010000446.1 GCA_947466555.1 Acidobacteriota bacterium
CAACCAGCGCCTTCTCGCCGCTCTCAACTCCCCCTTCGCCGCCTCCGGCCTCTCCCTCCGCTTCACCCCCGGCTTCACGGTCAACGAACGCAACCAACCTGTCATCCGCGCGCTCGTTCACATCAGCGCCGCCGGCCTCCCCCTCTCCCCGCCGGACTCCCAGGGCTTCCGCTCCGCCACCCTCAACGTCATCGTCACCGCCGAAGGCGACACCCGCTACTCCACCCAGAAAACCTACAACATACGCGTCCCCGAACAGGCCGCCGCCCGCCTCGCCCAGGGCGGTTTCGTCCAGTCCATTGAACTCGAAATCAAAAAGCCCGGTCCCTATCAACTCCGCGTCGCCGTCGTCGACACCGGCTCCGGCAACACCGGTTCCGCCTCCCGCTTCCTGGAAGTTCCCAACCTCGCCCGCAACACCTTCGCCCTCTCCAGCCTCACCATGGCCGCCGGCGACCTCCGCCAATCCGAACCCAACCCCGACGATCTCTCCCCAGCCATCCGCTCCTTCCCCCGCGGCCGCGTCTTCTCCTACGGACTCACCGTCTTCAACGCCCCCATCACCAATAACCAACCCGTCGTCCACCTCCTCCCCCGCCTCATCCGCGGCGACCAGGTCGTCTGGCAGGGCAAGCCCATTCCCGTCGTCCACCGCCCCGGCCTCGACATCCGCCGCCTCCCCGCCGGCGGCATCCTCACTCTCGGCGAAAATACTTCCCCCGGGGAATACCTCCTCGAAGTGCAGGCCGTTACGACCACAGGCAAACCAACTACCCTCTCCCAGTGGATCGATTTTACCCTCCAGTAATACAGTGGCGTTACACTGGTCCAAGGACCCCGTAACAAGTTGAGCCGCTGCCCGCAGCTACTGCTATCGCTTCTCCTGGCCTCCTCCGCCTGGGCTCACTGCCCTAATTTCCCGCAACTCTCCGAGTGCGATCCCGGCCTCCCCCTCAACTTCCCGCCCGCCCCCGGCCCCGGCCTCTACGTCTTCCTCAATCAGGTTTTCCTCGAAGTCGTCAACGGCACCCCCGGCGTCCAAAGCCTCCCCATCCCCGTCTCCTTCTCCGGCATCTCCGCCCCGTGGCGCGCCGAGTTCCAAACCACCTCCGGCGGCGATTGGCTCTCGCTCTCCGCCCTACAAGGCACCGGCGAAGGCTCGTTCCGCGTCTATGGCAACACCGCCACCATGAAGAACGGCACCTACACCGCCAAGATCACCATCACCGCCGCCCTGCCCGCCAACAATTCGGCCACCGTAAACGTCACCCTCCTCGTCCGCGATCCCATCCCCTCCGCCGTCCGCCTCACCCCGCCCAACCTCACCTTCACCGGCCGCGAATCCACCCCCTCCTCGGTCACCCCGCAACGCATCACCGTGCGCATGGAGGGCGAAACGACGCCCAATTGGACCGTCTCGGCCACCACTCTCAACGGCGGCCCTTGGCTTTCCGTCTCCCCCGCCGCCGGCAAAGGCGATGGCGAATTCGTCGTCACCCCGTCCCCGGCCGATCTCGCTCCCGGCGTCTACTCCGGCCGCGTCACGCTCCTCGCCCCCGGCGCCACCAATCCCGCCATTCAACTCCCCGTTCTCTTCTCCATTGACCGCCAGACCTCCCTCATCGCCCCCCGCGGCATCGTCAACGCTGCCAACCTCCTCCCCGGCCCCATCGCGCCCAGTGAACTCCTCACTATCGCTGGTGAACGCCTCGGCCCCCGCAACGGCATCGCCGCCCGCCCCAACCCGGATACCGGCCGCTTCGCCACCTCCCTCGGCGGCACCCGCATCCTCTTCGACAACACCCCCGCCCCAATCCTCTACGTCTCCGCTAATCAGGTCAACGTGGAAGTCCCCGTCGAAGTCGCCGGCCGCAAATCGGTCAAAATCACGGTCGAATCGGCCGGTTACGCCCCCTCGGATCCCGTCGAAACCCCAATAGCCCTTGCCGCCCCTGGCCTCTTCTCCGCCGATGGCGTCCGCGTCGTCGCCCTCAATCAGGACTCGAGCTACAACACACCGGAGACCCCCGCGGCAAAAGGCGACGTCATCCAACTCTTCCTCACCGGCCAAGGCCTCACAACGCCGCCAGTTGAAACCGGAGCCCTCAGCCCGATGGCCCCACCGTTTGCCGCCCCCGTCGCCCCCGTCACAGTTACCATCGCCGGCCAGCCCGCCGAGATCCTGTTCGCCGGCCTCGCCCCCGGCACCATCGGCCTGCTGCAGCTCAACGTAAAAATCCCCGGCGAAATCTTCGCCTCCCTGCAGTCCCCCATCAGCGTCGCCATCGGCGAAACCACTCCCACCGCCCCGCTCCTGCTCGCCATCAAAGACGGTCAGTAACCCTAGCCGCCTCCTACGTACGCCCGCAACGCTTCCTCCACCTCGCTCAGCTCGAACGGCTTGACGACATACCCATTCATCCCCGCCGCCAGGCACTCATCCCGGTCGCCCATCATCGCATTCGCCGTCAACGCGATAATCGGTATCCCATTGCCCGCCGCTCGAATGCGCCGCGCCGCCTCCATCCCATCCATTCCCGGCATCTGCACATCCATCAGCACACAATCAAAGACGGCCGCACCCAGCTTCGCCAGCGCCTCAGCCCCGTCGCCGGCCACCGTCACCGTGTGCCCGGCCTTCTCCAATAGCCGTACCGCCACCACCTGATTCACCCGGTTATCCTCCGCCAGCAGGATTCGCAACGGCGCAATTGCCACCGCCGCAGCCGGACTCTCCGGCACACCCACCGGCCCCCCGGCCGCACGCATCCGCACCGTGAAGTGGAAGACCGACCCCACTTCCGTCGCCGGGTCCGGACTCTCCAGCCAAATCCGACCGCCCATCAACTCCACCAGCCGCCGGCAGATACTTAGTCCCAACCCAGACCCGCCAAACCGCCGCGCCGTCGAACCATCGGCCTGCTGGAAAACCTCGAATACCTTCTGCTGCCGGTCCGCCGGAATCCCCATCCCCGTGTCGGCCACCGCGAAGTGAATTTCATCCCCTTCCCCGGCCCGAGCCGTAAGTACAATCTCCCCGGCCTCGGTGAACTTGATGGAGTTGTTCAACAGGTTGATCAACACCTGACGCAGCCGCATGTCGTCGCCAAACACGTACTTCGGCACCCCGTCCTCCACCCGCATCCGCAGTGCCAAACCCTTCGCCTCCGCCGTAATCCGCAAACTGCGCACCACCCCGCCCACGGTGTCGGCAATTGAAAACTCCACCGGCGCCAGGTCCAGCTTCCCCGCCTCTATCTTCGAGAAATCCAGAATGTCGTTCAACAAGTGCAGCAGCGAATACGCGGTAAACTTAATCCCTTCCAGGTCCTCCCGGCTTTCGTTGTTACTCTTAGTACCCAGTAACAACGTCGTCAACCCGATGATCCCGTTCATCGGCGTTCGTATCTCGTGGCTCATGTTTGCCAGAAACTCGCTCTTAGACCGGTTGGCCTGCTCGGCGGACTCCCGCAACGCTGCCGCTTCATCCAGCTGATTCTGAATCTGCGCCGTCTGCCATCGCACCTGCCGGCGCAACGAAACCACCCACCCGATCGCCCCGCCCGCCAGCACAACCACCACACCCAGCATCCACGCCACGTGGCCCAACGTCCACCACGACGGCCGCGCCACCACCGTCACGTCCTCGGCATCCCGCAGCAGCAGTTGAAAACCCCGCGGCATCCGGAAGTGCCGCACCGGCTCCACATCCTGGGAAATACAGATCCCCGTCAAGCGAACCCGCGTGCCGTCCTCCAACTCCTCCACCGCTGCAATCGGGCCTACGGCCGGCAGAATCGCCGAAAAAACCAGCGCCCGGGAACTCCCGCTCCCGTCCGGCGAAGCATCCAGCAGCAGCGTGTAGTGCCCCGGCGCCCACTGCCGTGTCACCAACCGCCCTTCCAACTGCACCAACTCGGCCTCGTGGTCGCCCGTCAGCGCCTGGCCCACTGTCACCGCGTGCGGCGCCGGCGCCATAGCCCGCCCCATCGGCCGGAAAATCGCGTCCTGCAAACTGTGGATCGCATCTCCCAGCGACGGAAAGCCCACCACCTCCACCCGGTCACCCACCCGCAGCGAAGCATCCTCGCCCGTCGGCAGCCCCACGCTCTGCGTCCCATCGGTCAGGAAAACCGCCTTCCCCGGCCAAATCGCCGTCACCACCCCACGCGTATGCACCGGGTCGTCGAACGTACTCCCTGGCGAGTACTCGCGTAGCCGGTTCAGCGGCCGGACCGGCAACGAAAACGGATCTTTCGCCGATAGTTTCTCCACCGCACCCAGCCCCGGCGCAAAAAGATTCACTCCAATCACCTGCCGCAGCTGGTTGAACACCGGCGCCCCGGCCCCCGTCACCCGTACACGCGCCCCCAAAAACTGCCGCGCCTCGGCCAAATCCTCGTCCGGTAACTCCACCTCAATTCGAGACCAGCCACTGGCCAAATGCAACGTCACCCGGGAACTCCGTTGCGTTGCCGACCGCACGGTCCCCTCAATCGCCACCCACTGGCCGTCTTCCTTCCCCGTCGACAGGTGCTCCAACGTCACCGGCCGCGGCTTCGGTAACGCACCCGGCCCAAGCCACTCCACCGCGCTCGCCGTCACCACCGGCGCAAAATCGCCCGGCCCGCTGCGGCCTCGTACCCGCAACCGGTCACCCGCCCGCGCCGCTACATAGCGCCCCGGCGGCGCCTGCACAAAAACCCCTCCCGACGCGTCGGCCGTAAAATACGCCTCGTCTTCCGAGAGCGGCACCAACACCACGACCTCGTCCAACTCAACCGGCAGGCCGCGCCGCGCTTCGGCAACCGTCAAGCTATGCACCGCGTGCGCGGTCCGCAGGGGCGAGGAAACACCTCCCCCAGGCTCGGCGGCGCACAATGCGCTAACGAGCAAAACAAGCGTGTTGACACTTCCCGGACGTGGGACCACTCGGTTCTCCGGTTACTCCAAGAATACTCATCGACCGGAAGAATGCAAATAGTACTAAAAATTCAGAAGAACTATCGCGAACCTAAGTTGTAACGGCTCGATAACTCCCGCCGGCCAGAAACGCCTCTAGCTCCGCCAACACCGGAATCGCCGACCGCCCGTCCACGCCCCGGCACGCCAACGCCGCCGCCGCGTTCGCCCACACCAACGCCTCCCCTGCCCCGCGCCCC
>CANIFK010000447.1 GCA_947466555.1 Acidobacteriota bacterium
GCCCCCGCGTACTCGGCCACGTAATGCCGGCATATCCCCGAATAGTACAGGGCCTGCATGTAGTGCGTATCCGTCGACGCCACCCGCTGAAACCACTGTGAGGCGTGCTGGTAATCTTCCTTGTCCCAGTACAACAAACCCAACTGAAACGCCGGCTGCGAAAACTTCGGCTCCAGCCGCGTCGCCTGTGTAAAGAACCGGTGCCGTGCGTTCTCGTCTTTGGACATCAGCCCGCGCGTGTAGTTCTCCATCGCGTCCACGCGCACGCTCGGCCGCCGCCCCAGGAACTCCGCTTCCGTCGTCACCGGCTTGGCCACAATCGACGTCAAAACCTTCCACGCCAGCGCGCTCTGCAACGTCGCCAGATCCTCCAGCAACCCCTCGGCGGCCAGCACTTCCGACTGCCGCACCTGCTTCAAATCCAACACACGCACCGACAGCTTGATGGCCGGCTTCGCGCCCGCCTCCCGCTTGATATCGAACGAGCCAAAGATCGCGTGCGACGCATCCAGCTCATCGGCAATCTTCACCACCGACGCCCGCGACAAACTCGCATTCGCCCGCAACGACAGCCGCTGGCACGCCTCCGCCCGGTCGTTCCGGTCCAGCGTCACCAATCCCTCGGCATGCAGCGCTTCGATGATATTTTCAGCTACGGATTCGCCCACCCAATCCACCGAGCGATCTTTCGTCAAATTGTAGAGCGGGAGGGCAACCGTGGCGTCGGCCCGCGCGGCAGGGGCGAGGAGAAGCAGCGACAGCGCCGCAAACAGCAAGCGGGGCATTAGGACTATTTTAGCGCGCACAGACAGGCCACAAAAAAACGGCCGGCCCTTGGGTTAAGGGCCGGCCAATCGGAGGGGCAGAAAAATTAGTTCACAACCAGTTTCGTGTTCGTCCCGCCGATGCGGATCTCGGTGATCTTCATCTTCCCGTCGCCGTTGTTGTAGCGGATCGACGTCGAACCGAATTTCTCGCCATTCTGTTCGGATTTCACCGACGCTTCGGCCTTCGTCTTGCCGCTCTGGAGGGTGAGTTTGTCACCGTTCACAACGACCTTATAGTCGCCGGCTTTCAACGTCACACCGTTCAGCTCAGCCGGCTGAAACAGCGTCACATTCGACGACATCGCACCGGCCCAAACAAAGGACACGGCCGCAACAAGACACACAATGATCTTCTTCATGGTTTTCCAGGCTCCTAAACTGTCGGAAGCGGTCGCTTCCCGTTACTTTCTTGATTGGACTCGCGCATTCGATTCAGATTGCGCCAGTCGTTTTTTTGCGGTGCGGACTCGTTCGCATCGCGTTCTGAATGGTTATACGGTACAGCCCTGGAAATGTTCCGTTTACTCAGAACTTTTTTTCAAAAATCCGGAAACGATTTCGAACGCCCTGTGTTGCGTCGCCGCCTCCGACCCGAACCCCGAAACCCAGACAATATCCTTCTCCGCCCGGAACCAAGTCCACTGCCGCTTGGCATACTGTCGCGTACGAATCTTCATCTCTTCCAACGCCTCGGCCTCGCTCGTCCCCGCCACGGTCAAGTACCGCAACGCCTGCTTATACCCCAACGATTCGAACGGCTTCGCCGATGGGCTCACGCCCTCGTCCAACAGGAACTGCACCTCGTCCAATAGTCCGCCCCGCCACATCTCCTCGCACCGCCGGTTCAACAGCGCGTACAACGCCTCCCGCGGCGGATCCAACCCCAGCGTCAACTTCCTGTACCCGGTCAACCCCGCCAGCCCCGCCTCGCTGAAATGCTCCTCCGCCGGCCGCCCCGCCAACAACCGCACCTCCAGCGCCCGCAACGATTTGTTCATATCGTTCGGATGAATCCGCGCCGCCGCCGCCGGGTCCAATCGTCCCAACAACCGCCGGATCGCCCCCGGTCGCCGCGCCTCCCGCGCCTGCAAACGCCCGCGCAACTCGTCATCCCGTTGCGGCCCCGGCGACAAGCCCTGAAACAACGCCCGCAAATAAAACCCCGTCCCACCGCACAGAACCGGCAGCCGCCCGCGCCCGGCAATCCCCGGCAACAGCGCCCGCACTTCGGCCACAAAATCCCCGGCCGTAAACAGATCCTCCGGCGCGCACAGGTCCACTAAATGGTGCGGAATCCCTCGCTGCTCGGCCAGCGGCAGCTTCGCCGAACCAATATCGAACCCGGCATACACCTGCACCGAATCAAAATTAACAACCTCGCCCCCCAAGCGCTCCGCAAGGGCCAAAGACAGGGAAGACTTCCCCGCCCCGGTGGGTCCGGCAACGGCAATAATGGCTGGAATAGACATCGCCAGCCTTCCAGTTTAGACTGCCGCAGGATTTAGGGAACCGTTCCCCCTCGCCAGGAATCGTATACTAAGAAGCAAATTCGCTTGTAACCGCACTCGGTGTACAGAGAAGGACGAAACAGCATGGATCGGAAACTCATAGGACGCTGGTTGGGAACGGGGCTCTTGGCCGCCGGCTCCGTCTGCACGCCGGTGTTCGGTCAAGCCGCCGACGCGGCTAACAAGAAAGTGCTTTCCGACAAATCGGCGGCGTATTTCAACTACGCCATGGGCCATCTGTATGCCGATCTGGGCGCCACTTACAACAACCGCGCCGAATACCTGAACAAAGCCATCGACTTCTATAAGAAGGCGATGAAGGACGATCCGAACGCCGGCTTCCTCGGTGAAGAGCTGTCGGATCTCTATATTCAGACCGGCCGCCTCCGCGAAGCCGTCCGCGAATCGGAAGACGTCCTTAAGGCCAATCCCAACGATCTCACCGCCCGCCGCATCCTCGGCCGCATCTCCGCCCGCCTCATCGGCGACCCACAGCAGCGCGGGATGAACCAGAAGATGCTCGAGCAGGCCACCGAGCACTATAAGAAGATCACCGAAATCGAACCCACCGATACCGACGCCTGGCTCATGCTCGGCCGCCTGTATAAGATGTCTCAGAACTCGGTGGAAGCGAAAAAGGCCTACGAGGAAGTCCTCAAGACCGACACCGAAAACATCGACGCCCTGAGCGGCCTCGCCATGGTCCTTGCCGATGTCGGCGACACCGCCAAAGCCGCTGATCTCCTGAAAAAGGTAGCCGAAAAGAGCCCCAACCTCCGCACGCTCACCCAGCTCGCCGCGGCCTACGAACAGATGCGCGAGTTCAAACTCGCCGCCCAGACGCTGAAGCGCGCCGTCGAAATGCAGCCGGAGAACAACGAGCTCCGCCGCGAATACGCCGGCATCCTCATGCAGGCCGAAGACTTTGAAGGGGCCCTGGCAACCTACGAAGAGATCGTGAAGGAAGAAGCCAAAGACGGCGCCTCCTGGCTCCGCATCTCGCAACTTCACATGCAGCTCGGCCACGTCGACAAGGCCTGGGAAGCCCACAAGAAGGCAGCCGAAACCGATCCCGCCAACCTCGAAGTCCGTTACAACGCCGTCAGCCTCTACGAAGCGCAGGACAAGCTGCCCGAAGCCATCACCGCCATGAAGGAAGTGCTGGCCGATTCCTCCACCCGCTCCTCCAGCCCGGAAGCGAAAAAGAATCGCGCGCGCCTCATGGAGCGCCTCGGCATGTTGTACCGCAACAATGCCCAGTACGCCGAAGCCGCCGGCGCCTTCAAAGAGGTGGGCGAACTCGATAAGGACGCCGCCACCCGCGCCTCCGCCCAGATCATCGAATCCTGGCGCCAGGGCAAGGAGTATCAGAAGTCGGTGGCCGAAGCCGATGAAGCCCTGAAGAAGTTCCCTGGCGACCGGATGATCCGTCTCGTCCGAGCCTCCTCGCTCGTCGAAATGGGCCGCGGCAAGGAAGCCATCGAAGATCTGAAGTCGATGCTCGACGGCAAGACCGACCGCGAAACGCACCTCCAGCTCGCCCAGCTTCATGACCGCATGAAGAACTACGGCGAGATGTCCAAGTCTCTCGATTCGGCCGAAAAGCTGAGCAAAACGGACGAAGAACGGGAGAGCGTGTGGTTCTCCCGCGGTTCCATGTTGGAACGCCAGAAGAAGTTCGATGACGCCGAAAAGGAGTTCCGCCGCGTGTTGGAGCGCAACCCCAACAGCGCCGCCGCGCTCAACTACCTGGGCTACATGTTTGCTGACCGTAACGTGAAGTTGGCCGAAGCGGAGAAGATGATCCAGAAGGCACTCGAACAGGAACCCGGCAACGGCGCGTATCTCGATTCCCTCGGCTGGGCGCAGTATCGCCTCGGCAAGTACGCCGAAGCCGAAACATCCCTAAAGGCCGCGACGGAGAAGGTGCCGAAAGACTCGACCATCCAGGATCACCTCGGTGACGTGTACTTGAAAATGGGGCGTTACAAGGACGCCATCACCGCGTGGGAGAAGTCAGTCCGCGCCTGGCAGAGCTCCAGCGCCGCCGAACGCGACGGCCTGGACATCACGAAGGTGCAGAAGAAGATCGAAGGCGCCAAAACCCGCATGTCCAAAGAAGGCAGCGGCTCCCGCGACAAGCAGCCCTAAACCAAACGGGTCAATCCCCCCAAACGGCCGCCATGCTGCAACGCAGCATGGCGGCCGATTTCGTTATGTCGCCGGTGCCCACCAGATCTCCACCACCTCAATCAGCCCCACAATCGACGCATTCAGCGCCTCCAACTCCTCCGCCGGTACCCACAACTCCGCGTGCTCCCGGTTCCCCACCGTCCGCACCGGATACTTCGCCGCCACCTCCGCCGGCACTCGAAACCGCAGCACAATCCCCACGTGTCCCGATTCGGCCCCGCGCGTATTCCAATTCCGCGCAATCTGCCGCGCATACTCAACGCTCGTCACCGGATAGAAAATCGGCTGCTCCGGCAACCGCGGCGGAAACGCGCGGAACCCCGCCGCCTGAATCTTCTCGAATTCGAATCGCCCTACAGGCCGAAACAACGTGACAGTGGTGATATAACAACCTCATCGAAATTCTATGCGATCCCTCCTCCTCCTCGCCACGCTAGCCCTAGCCCACGCCCAACAATGGCCCACCTGGGGCGGCGACCCAGGCGGCCAGAAATACTCCCCCCTCAAACAAATCACCCGCGCCAACGTCGCCACCCTCACCCCCGCCTGGACCTTCCACACCGGTGAAATCTCCGACGGCAAAACCCTCCTCATGCGCACCGCCTTCGAAACGACACCCCTCGTCGTCGA
>CANIFK010000448.1 GCA_947466555.1 Acidobacteriota bacterium
ACCGCAGCCCAACTGGCCGCTCACCGCGGCAGCCGCCTCGGTCATCCAGCAGCAGGACGCCGTTCGCCTGTCTCCCTATGTGAGCTACCACGGCCGCGAAGTCGTGGGCGTCTGGCATTGGCTGCCGTATCTCGGTATCGGCATGATTCTGGAGCGCGACGCCCTCTCGGCGCTGCATTCCCTGCAGGTGATCCGGTGGTGTTTGGCGGCCTTGCTTGGCCTGATTTTCCTGCTGGCCGCAGGAATTGCCAATTGGGCCAGCCGCTCCCGCCAGGAGCGGGCGAAACTCGCGGCCTCTCTCGCCCGCTTCGCCGCCATCAGTGACTCGTCTCCGCTCGGCATTCTCCTCCTCGATTCGCGCGGCAAGTGCCAGTATTCCAATCCCACCTATCTCCGCATCACCCAGCAAACCGCCGAATCGGCTGCCGGGGACGGTTGGAAAAGCGCGATTCTCGCCGAGGATCGCGACGACTTCACCGCCAAGTGGTACGAGGCGCTCTCCGACTCGGTTGGCTTCCACTCCCAGTTCCGCCTCGGCCGCGCCGACGGCTGGACGGTGATCGGCGAAATGCATGCCGACCGCATGAAACTGGACGGCAAGAACTACGGCTTCGTTGTCACGCTCGAAGACATCACACGCCGCCACGCCCAGGAAGCTGAACTCCATCGCCAAAGCGAACGGCTCCGTCTGGCGCTCGAAAGTGCGCGCGAAGGCACCTGGGATTGGGACCTCGAACTGGGCATCATCAACTGCTCCGAGGTGCTGATCTCCATGCTGGGTTACCAGGAGGAGGACGTCAACGGCCCCCGCGAAAAGTGGATGAGCTACATCCACCCCGACGACCGCTCCCGCATCCAAACCTCGCTCGCGCCCCACCTGCAGCAGGACGTCGAACTCTACGAGTGCGAATACCGCATCAAGAACTCCTCCGGGGACTGGTGGTGGGTGCTCGACCGCGGCCGTGTCGTCGAACGCGACGAAGCCGGCGAGCCCATCCGCATGGTCGGCGTCATCGCCTCCATTGAAGAACGCAAGCAGTTTGAAGAAGCGCTCGTGCTCGCCATGGGCCGCGCCGAATCGGCCAATCACGCCAAAAGCGAGTTCCTCGCCATGATGAGCCACGAGATCCGCACGCCCATGAACGGCGTCATCGGCATGACCTCGCTGCTGCTTGAAGAGAACCTCACACCCGAACAGCGGGAACTGGCCGAAACCGTCCGCGTCTCCGGCGAAGCGCTGCTCACCATCATCAACGACATTCTCGATTTCTCGAAGATCGAAGCCGGCAAAATGCAACTGGAGACCATCGCCTTCCAGCCCCGCGCGCTGGTGGAAGAGGTAGTGGACCTGATGGGCGAACGCGCCGGTGCCAAACGGCTCGACCTGGTCTCGCTCTTCGACTCCCGTCTTCCCCAAATGCTCTCCGGCGATCCCGGCCGCCTGCGGCAGATCATCCTCAACCTCACCTCCAACGCCATCAAGTTCACCGAAACCGGCGAGGTCTCCATCCGCCTCACCGTCGACACGCTCACCACCCGCACCACCCTCATCCGTTGCGAAGTCACCGACACCGGCATCGGCATCCCCAAAGAGGCCCAACAGCGGCTCTTCCAGTCCTTCTCCCAGGTGGACAGCTCCACCTCCCGCCGCTTTGGCGGCACCGGCCTCGGCCTCGCCATCTCGCGCCGCCTCGCCGAACTGATGAACGGGGAGGTCGGCGTCACCAGCGAACCCGGGCAGGGCAGCTGCTTCTGGTTCACCGCCCAACTGCAAAATGTCGAATCGGCGCCACTGCCGGCCAGCCCCTTCATCGGCCGCACGGCGCTCATTGTCGATCCCTCCAAGTGCACCCGCGAACAGTCCCAACTGTTGCTCGCCAAGCTCGGCTTCCGCGTCAACGTCGCCGGTTCGGTCCCCGAACTCTGCCAGATGCCCGCGCCCGATGTCGTGCTCCTCAACTACCGTGTCATCGATCTGGCCGGTTGGAGCGTGGTCGGCCACCTGCGTAGCCAACTCAATGACCCCAAGATCCCGGTCATCTATCAGGCCGCCCAGTGGCAGCGCCAGCAGGCCGCCGATGCCTCCGCCGCCGGCTGTCAGCATTTTCTCCCTCGGCCCGTTCGACTCTCCCAAATGGAACGGGCCCTGCACGAGGTCCTCGCCACCCGCGAGGACCCCGCAAAGAATCTCCTCCTCCTCCGCAACGCCACCGTTGCCGCCGCCCTTCCGGCGCGCTCCCTGCGTGTCTTGCTCGCCGAGGACAATGCCGTCAACCAAAAGGTGGCTACCCGCATACTCGAACGCCTCGGCGCTTCCGTCGATGTCGCCAAAAACGGGGTCGAGGCGGTCAACGCCGCCACCCGCCAGCGTTTCGACCTCATCCTCATGGATTGCCAGATGCCGGAAATGGACGGCTTCCAGGCCACCGGTGCCATTCGCGCCTCCGAAGCCTCCGACGCCTCAGCCGGTCGCCGCACGCCCATCATCGCCCTCACCGCCAATGCCATGCAGGGGGATCGGGAGCGCTGCGTCGCCGCCGGTATGGACGACTATCTCCCCAAACCGGTCCGGAGCGACGAACTCTCGTTGATGCTTGAAAAATGGGTCCCCCGCGCGGCGCCCCCTACTTCGTATGATGAAGAGAGTGACTCTCTTCCGAACGGCGCTGGCGACCCTGTTGCCGGCCCTATCGCTCTTCGCGCAAGCTGATACCCGCTCCTTCGCCGAGCGTTACGGCCCCGCCGTCGGCGCCCCGGTTCCGGCCTTCACCGCGGTCGATCAATCGGGCGCCTCCCGGACCCTGCAATCCCTCGCCGGCCCCAAAGGCACCTGGCTGCTCTTCTTCCGCTCCGCCGACTGGTGACCGTACTGCAAAACCCAGTTGGTCGAACTGGGAATCCATGCCGAAGCCATCCGTAAACTCGGCTACGGCGTCGCCGCGTTGAGCTATGACTCCCCGGCCGCGCTCGCCCATTTCGCCAAACGCAAACAGCTCTCGATCCCCCTCCTCTCCGATCCGGATTCGAAGGTCATCGACCTCTTCGGCATCCGCAACGAAACCATCAAGAGCGGTTTCGCCAAAGGCGTCCCCCACCCCGGCCTGTTCCTGATCGACGCCGCGGGCAAAGTGGAAGCCAAGTACTTCGAAGAGGATTACCGCGAACGCATCACCGTCTCCTCCATCCTCACCGGCCGCTTCGGTGAACGCGCCGCCCCCGCCGGCGCCGCCGTCGACCGCGCCCGTATCCGCGTCACCCCCTCAGCCAGCGCCACCGTCGTCCGCGGCGGGCAGCACATCCGCCTCTCGCTCGACCTCATGCTCGGCCGCGGCCTCCACGCCTACGGCCCCGGCGCCCCGGAAGAGTTCATCACCGTCACCTGGAAACTGGCCGACTCGCCCTCCTGGAAATCCGCCGCCCCCCAGTGGCCCAAACCCGAAAAGGGAAAACTCTACGGCTACGACGAACCCATACCCAACTACACCGGCCTCTTCCGCGCCACCCGCGAAATCACCATCGCCTCCCAACAGGTGCTGGCCAAAGAGTCACCCAATGGCGAACTCCAAATCTCGGGCGAGTTCCGCTACCAGGCCTGTAACGACCGTGTCTGCTTCCCGCCCGAAACCGTGCCCGTCACCTGGAAACTGATCGTCGAAGGCCACGACCGCGAACGCCTGCCCAAAGAACTCCAGCGCCCCGGCTTCTAAGGCGGTTTACTGGAAATTGACCGATGTACCGCTGTACGTCTCCCAAATAATCGAGCCCTGGTCGAGCCCCGTCGCCGTGAATCGTGCCGGCAACGTGAAGTGCTGGACCAAGAGGCTCCCCGTCGGGAAATTCAGCGGCGGAATCGCAAGGCTGGGAACCATGGATGCCAATACATCGCGCGGCACCGTGTAGCGCCCCGCCTCCACTTTCTCCGTGCAACCGAACACGGTGAGAATCTCGCCGCTCGCGCCGGAATACGATGCGCCCTGGATCACCACAAAGCCCCCCGGCGTACCACCGCGCCACGTCACCGTCAACGGCTGTGTCCGGCTGACGTTGGCGATCGTCGTATGCTCGTTCCAGATCATCGGATTACTGGCGTTGATCGTCGCCTCCGCCGGCCCTACATCGGTGCCGCCCGGCGCCTGAAACTTGAAAGTCCCTCCAGCGGCTGGGATAAAGAGCGGCGGGACCGGCGTCGCATCCGTGGCCGAAAACGAGAAATTCGAAGTCTGCTGCTTGGCCAGCGTCCGCGTGCTGCCATCGGGTAGGGTTAAGGTCACAGCCGGTCCCGCATCCAGCCGCTTCACAATCGGCGAAGCAAATGGGCTCTGTGTTCGCAAAGTGGATACCACGCAACCCGGATTCGCAAACCCGCCAACGGAGCCCCAGTTACTCGAATCAAACGGCGTGTATCGCAGGAATTGCGCCGTCGCCGAATCCTGCGTCACCATCCTGGCCGGTTGCCCGCCAACGGAAGGCGTGTAGGACAGGAACTTCACCAGATAGAACCATCCCAGGTTCACCTCCGTCTTGCCGCTCCCCAATAGCCGGTCCACGTCGGCCGCTGTGGAGTACCAATCCGTACAAGTCCGCCCCTCGGCCGCCACCGGGATCGAAACGAAATTACTCATCAAATTCCCGGTCTTCGCGTAGGCCGACGCATAACATCCCGACACCCCTTCCGGAATCTCCACCGCAATCTGATCAAGCCCTGGAAACGTCGACCGTCCGTGATAGATGACCTTCGCCTGCTTGTTGCCGATATAGAACTCAAAAGGCAGGCTCGCCAGGTTCTGCGGCGCCGCGATCGGCCGCGTCTCGTCATTCGGGTCCGGCCCCTGCCCGGTTCCCCAGAAATACACAATCTGCCCCGGGTTCGCCGCGTTGGTCGGCGTGATGTAGTTGTAGTTCAAGTCATACACCGCCGCGTTGCCCAGCCCGTTACCGCCCAGTGTCAGAATTCCGAACGCGCTCTGTACCACCGTCAGCGGAAATGTCGCGCTCGTCTGGCCGCTGTAGGTGACGGTCATCGTCCCCGTTCCAACCGGCGTCGCCGACGGAAGGATCGCCGCAATCTGCCCCGCCGACACGTAGTAAGGCACCGCCTCTGTCGTCGTACCGCTCACCGTGATCTTGATCGAAACGCCCCCCAGGTTCCGGTTC
>CANIFK010000449.1 GCA_947466555.1 Acidobacteriota bacterium
CGTGGGTTGATCGCTGCGTGGGTGTGAGGGGGTTTAGCGTTTGAAAGTGGTCGGACAAATCCTTGGTGACAGTCACCTAGGGGTTGTCTGGGTGGATTTTGGGGAGAACCAGGAGTACATGGCGGGGAGGAGGAAGAGGGTTAGGAGGGTGGAGCTGGCGAGGCCGCCGATGACTACTGATGCGAGCGGGCGTTGGACTTCGGAGCCGGCGGAGGTGGAGAGGGCCATCGGCAGGAAGCCGAGGCTCGCTACTAGCGCTGTCATCAGCACCGGGCGGAGGCGGAGGGTGGCGCCTTCGGGGACCGCTTCTTCGTCGGGCATGCCGTTGGCCCGGAGACGGTTGATCTGGCTTACCATCACGATGCCGTTGAGCACGGCTACGCCGAAGAGGGCGATGAAGCCGATGGAGGCTGAGAGGTTCAGGTTCATGCCGCGGACCCAGAGGGCGGCGACTCCGCCGACGAGCGCGAAGGGCACGTTGCAGAGGATCAACATGGCCTGGCGCATGGAATAGAACGTGAAGTAGAGCAGGGCGAAGATGGCCACGATCGAGATGGGCAGGACCAGCGTCAGGCGGCCGAGGGCGCGCTCCTGGTTTTCAAATTGCCCGCCCCAGTCGATGAAGTAGCCGGGGGGGAGTTGGACCTCCTCGGAGACGCGGCGGCGGGCTTCGTCGGCGAAGCTGCCGAGGTCGCGGCCCTGCACGTTGCACTGGACGACGACGCGGCGCATGCCGTTTTCTCTCGATACGACTTCGGGGCCGCGGGCGGTGTGGACTTGGGCGACTTGACCGAGCAGCACGCGTTCGCCGCCGGGCGCTTGGAGGCGGATCTGTTCTAGCGATTCGGGGCGCTGGCGGTAGGCTTCGGGCAGGCGGACTACGATGGCGAAGCGGCGCTGGCCGTCGATCATCTCGCTGACCGGGCGGCCTCCGACGGCGGCTTCGACCATGTTCTTCACGTCGTCGACGTGGAGGCCGTAGCGGGCGAGGGCGTCGCGGTTGGGTTCGATGTGGAGTTCGGCGACGCCGTTGGCGACTTCCATTTGGGCGTCCGTCGCGCCGGGGACGCGTTCGAGGATGCGGAAGGCTTTCATGGCTAACGCGTCGAGTTTTTCGGGGTCTTCGCCGAAGACCTTGACGGCGACGTCGGCCTTGATGCCGCTGATGGTTTCGTCCAGGCGCATGGCCATGGGCTGTGTGAAGTTGTAGGCCACGCCGGGGACGGCTTCCAGGGCGACGCGCATCTTGGCGATCAGTTCCTCTTTGGAGGCTACTTTCCACTGTTCCTGGGGCTGGAGGATGACGTAGACGTCGGCTTCGAAGATGCCCATTTGGTCTGTCGCCAGATCGGGCCGGCCGAGTTTGGAGACGATGCCTTTGACTTCGGGGAGTGTCATCAGCGCCTTTTCGACTTCGACGCTCAGCTTCGAAGAATCTGTGAGGGAGACGCCGGGGAGTTTCTTCGTTTGGACGAGGATGGAGCCTTCTTCGAGGCGGGGCATGAATTCGGTGCCGAGGAAGTGGACGGAGCCGAGGGCGACGGTGGCGATGATGACGCCGATGGAGATTGTCAGGACGCGGAGTTTCAAGGCGCCGGTGAGGAGGCGGCGGTAGAGCGCGCGGAGATGTTCGAACCAGCCTTCGTCGGAGTGGGCCTTGACGCCGTGGCGGAGGGTATAGCTTGCCAGCACGGGCATGGCGAAGAGGGCGAGGGCGAGCGAGCCGGTGAGGGCGGAGACCACGGTGACGGCCATGGGGCGGAACATGCGGCCTTCGAGGCCTTCGAGGAAGAAGATCGGCACGTAGACGGCGATGATGATGCCGACGGCGAAGACGATGGGGCGGGCGACTTCGTGGGCGGCGGAGCGGATGACGCTGTTGATGTCTTCGTCTTCGGTGCGGGCGCCGAGGCGGGCGACGGCGTTTTCCATCATGACGACGGCGCCATCGACGATCATGCCGAAATCGACGGCGCCGAGCGACATGAGGTTGGCGGTGACGCCGAACCACTTCATGCCGATGAAGCCGGCCAACAGCGAGAGCGGGATGACGGCGGCGACGAGGAGGGCGGCGCGGACGTTGCCCAAGAAGAGCAGCAGGACGACCATGACGAGCAAGCCGGCTTCGCCCAAGTTGCGGCGGACGGTGGCGATGGTGCGGTTGATGACTTCGCTTTGGTCGTAAAAGGGCACGATTTTGGTGCCTTCGGGCATTTTGACGGTGTCGAGGCGGCGCTTGACGCGGTCGATGACTTCGCGGGAGTTTTCGCCCTTGAGCATGATGGCCATAGCGGAGACGGATTCGCCCTGGCCGTCGCGGAGGGTGGCGCCTTGGCGGAGGTGGGCGCCGGTTTTGACTTGGGCGACGTCGCGGATGAGGACGGGGGTGCCGGCGCGGGAGGTGATGACGATGTTTTCGATATCGCTGATTTTGTTGACGCGGCCTTTGCCTACGACGGTGTGTTGTTCACCGGCGAATTCGAAGAAGCCGCCACCGAAGTTTTCGTTGCTGTCGGTGACTGCTTTTTCGACATCTTCGAGGGACAGGTTGTAGCGTTCGAGGGATTCGGGGCGCACCTCGATTTCGTACTGGCGGGTGAGGCCGCCCCAGGTTTCGACTTCGACGATGCCGGGGACGGTGCGGAGGAGCGGGCGAATGACCCAATCGAGGAAGGCCTTCTTTTCATCGAGGGGGACTTTGGAGCCTTCGATGGTGAACTGGTAGACCTCGCCGAAGGGAGTTGCGTTGGGGCCTAGCGAGGGTTCGAGACCGGCGGGGAGGCGGCCGCGAACCTCTTGGAGGCGCTCGTTGACGAGCTGGCGGGCGAAGTAGGGGCTTACCGAATCGTCGAAGACGACGGTGATTTTGGACAGCGCGAATTTGGAGACGCTGCGGGCTTCGGTGACGCGGGGGAGGCCCATGAGGGAGGTTTCGAGAGGCCAGGAGACGAGGCGTTCGACTTCTGTGGGGGGCATGCCGGGCGAGTCGGTGACGACGGTGACCTGGTTGTTGGTGAGGTCGGGGAAGGCGTCGATGGGGAGTTCGAGGAGGCTGTAGACGCCTCCGCCGATGAGCAGGCCGAGGGCGGCGAGGACGAGGATGCGGTTGCGGAGAGCGGCGTCGATGAGGCGGTTGAGCACTTATTCCTCGGTGAGGGTCGACTTGAGCATTTCGGATTTGAGGAGGAATGCGCCGCGGGTGACGACTTTGTCGCCGGGGGCGAGGCCGGAGAGGATGGCGATGGCGCCAGCGGCGCGGGAGCCGGTTTCGACGGCGCGGGCCTTAAATTTGCCGGCTTCGCCCGAGACGAAGACGATGTTGTGACCGTTCAATTCCTGGATGGATTCCTGGGGGACGTAGAGGGCTTCGCCGGTGCCGCCGGAGACGATTTCGGCGGCGGCGTACATTTCGGGTTTGAGGTCGCCGCGGGGGTTGGAGAGGACGATGCGGGCCTGGACGGTGCGGGTGGCGGGGTCGAGCTGATCGCCGATGCGGGTGAGGCGGCCGGGGAAGGGTTTGTCTTCGAACGCCCGGACGAATACCTGCGTATTCATGCCGGTTTTGAGGCGGCCGAGGTTTTCTTCGGGGACGGCGGCGAGCATCCAGATGGAGGAGAGGTCGGAGATGACGAAGAGGTCGTCACCGGGTTTGGCGACTGAGCCGGCGGAGACGGAGCGGGAGATGATGACGCCGGAGGATGGGGCTTTGATGGGGGCGGTGTCGTCGTCGTGATCGAACTCGCCTTGCTTGTGGCCGGGGGGATCTTCGGCGGCGACTTCGAGGAATTCTTCGAGGTGCTGGCGGGTGCGGGCGAGTTCGAGCTGGGCGGATTCGATGTTGGAGGCGGTGTTCTTCAGCTCGTTGTCGGCGTGGTCGAGTTGTTCCTGGGAGGCTGCTTTGAGATCGAGGAGGCGTTTGATGCGGTCACGATTTTTCTGGGCGAAGGAGAGCTGGGTTTTG
Organism: Acidobacteriota bacterium; assembly: GCA_947466555.1. GTDB lineage: Bacteria > Acidobacteriota > Terriglobia > Bryobacterales > Bryobacteraceae. Next base: position 3,962 of record CANIFK010000449.1, read on the forward strand.
AGGCGGGTGAGTTCGACTTTCGCCTTTTGATAATCGCTGCGGGATTCGTGGATGTCGTGGGAGTGGAGGCGGGCGAGGACCTGGCCTTTTTTGACGCGGTCGCCGACGTTGACGTAGATTTTGACGATGCGGCCATCGATGACGGCGCCGGCTTTGTGGGTTTTTTCCTCGTCGGCGACGAGGCGGCCGTTGACTCGGAACGTTGTGGGGACGTTGCGTTTTTCGACGTCGACGAGTTGGATGCCGGCGGTTTTCTGGAGCTCGGCGGAGAGGTGGACTTCGCCGGGTTCGGGCTTGGGTTCTTTGGCGCCTTTGGTTTCGGCGGGTTTGGCGGGTTCGGGGGATTTGGGGCCGCAGGCTAGTAGGGCCAGGGCCAGGGGGATGAGGGCGAGGCGGATCACGGCATGACTCCCATTGCCGTGTCGACGGCGGATTCACTGAGGCGGAATTCGGTTTGGGCCTGGACGCGGAGGAGTTCGGTTTCGAGGCGAACGCGTTCGGCGTCGAGGAGGCGGAGGAGATCGGCACCACCTTCGCGGTAGGCGGCCTGGGCGATACGGGCGGTATCGCGGGCGTGCTGGGAGAGGGCCGTCAGCATGCCGGAGATTTGGGATTGGCGGAGGCGATAGGCGGAGTAGGCGGCGCGGATTTCGGCGCGGACGAGGGCTTCGGCGGCGGCGACGTTGGAACGGGCGACGCGGACTTCGGCGGCGGCCGCGGCCAGGTTGCCCTGGTTTTTGTTGCGCCAGGGGAGATCCATGTTGAGGTAGGCGAGGAGGCCGTCGTAGCCGTTGGTGCGTTTGTAGCCGGCGGAGAGGTCGATGTCGGGGCGGGCGAGGGCGGTTTGGAGTTGTTCGTTGGCGGAGGAGGCGGCGACGGCCTGGCGGGCGAGGCGGACTTCGGCGCGGCGGTTGAGGGCTTCGTCGACGTTTTCGGCGGGAATTTGGGACTTTTCGTCGAGGGTATCGGCGATTTTGAGATTGTCTTCGAAGACCGTTCGGCCCATTTCGCGCTGGAGATTGATGAGGGCCTTTTCGGCGGCGAGGGTGGCGCTGGAGGCGGCGAGGCGGAGGCGCTCGTTTTCGAGTTTGATCCGGATCAAGTCCGCTTCGGCCATGTTTCCTTCTTTAACGCGCACCTCGTGGTAGGCGACTGTTTGGGCGAAGTTGGTTACCGTCTCGTTATA
>CANIFK010000450.1 GCA_947466555.1 Acidobacteriota bacterium
ATTCCTTCTGCGCCGGGCTGTCGGTGTAATCCTTCAGCGACTTTTCGTCCTTGAATTCCATCACGATGGCGTGCGTGTAGCCGGTGCCCTGCACCTTCAACGCCTTGGTCCAGATGCGCTCGATGCCTTTGTAGCTGTTGGCGACGGTCTCGGCGCCTTTGAGGGCGGCGGCGATCTGCTCGGGCGTGGTGCCGACCTTCCACTTGATCGTCACGACGTGGACAACGGTGGTGGGCTTCTTGACGGCGGCCTCAACGGGGCTCATGGTGAGAGCGAGGGCGGCCACTACGGTTAACAGGAGGGTTTTCATTGGTTCTGGTTCTGCCTTTCTTTAAAGCCCTGCCAGTGCTCGCATAGGATGATGGAGTTGGCGGGGTTGTTGGGGTCGTACTTGGCGGTTGCGGTGCCCACGAGTTGCTCCGCGGGCCTGGGCAGAAATTCGGTCAGGGTGGAGATGTCCTGCGTGGTGTCGTAGGCCACGCCGGCGATCTCGTACCCGTACTGGAGCGTCTGCTCGTCCGCCTGGTAAATGGTCACTTCGGTCAAGCGGCCATTGACGTGTAAATGAATCCGGCGCCTGCGTTCCCGTTCGGCGGGAGTGCGCGTGCGCCGGATATAACGAGCCACCAGCCAAACCAGCGCCCCCGTGGCGGCGAGGCCGACGGTGGCGGGCGCGGCGATGGGGATATTGAGCAACGACTACTTGTTACCGAAGACCTTGGCGTAGTCCTTCAGGAAAGCGTCCAGGCCCTTGTCGGTCAGCGGATGGTTGAAGAGAGAATCGAGCGTCTTGAACGGCAGTGTGCCGATGTGCGCGCCGGCCTTGGCGGCCTCGATGACGTGATTCGGCGTGCGCAAGCTGGCGGCCAGGATCTGCGTTTTGAAGCCGTAGTTTTTGTAGATCTTCACCAGGTCGTGGATGAGGATCATGCCATCGGCGCCCATGTCGTCGATGCGGCCGACGAAGGGGCTGATGATGTAGGCGCCGGCTTTGGCGACCAGGAGGCCCTGGCCGGCCTGGAAGCAAAGCGTGACGTTGGTGCGGATGCCTTCGCTTTCCAGTGCCTTGCAGGCCTGGACGCCGTCGCGGATGAGCGGCAGCTTGACGATGATGTTCTTGTGGATCTTGGCCAGTTTGCGGCCTTCTTCCACCATGGCGCTGAATTCGGTGGCAACGACTTCGGCGCTGATGTCGCCGTCGACGATGTCGCAGATCGCACGGACCTGCTCTTCGATCGGCTTGCCTTCCTTGGCGATCAGCGAGGGGTTGGTGGTGACACCGTCAACGATGCCCCACGAGGCTCCCTTTTTGATTTCTTCGAGGTTGGCTGTATCCAGAAAAATTTTCATGCTTGTCTCCTATTGGAATCTTGTTTTATTCCGCGACGATGGTGTTCTCAACCTGGCCGACGCCGGGAACAACCACGCGGACTTTGCTGCCCACTTGCATGGGGCCGACGCCCTCAGGGGTGCCGGTGGCGATGAGATCGCCGGGCTCCAGGGTCAGGAATTGGGTGACGTAGGCCAGAATAGCACCCGGGGAAAAGATCATGTTCGTGACGGGCGCGTCCTGGACGCACTTGTCATCGAGCCAGGTTTGGACGCGAAGTGAATCGAAATCCACTTCCTTGATGGGAACGGCCCAGCGGCCGGTGGGGCAGAAGGTATCGAAGCCTTTGCCGCGGGTCCACTGTCCGTCTTTGCGTTGGAGGTCGCGGGCGGTGACGTCGTTGACGCAGGTGTAGCCCCAGACGTAGTCGCGCCAGTCTTCGGCTTTCACGTTGCGGGCGCGCTTGGCGATGATGAGGCCGAGTTCGCCTTCGTAGTGCAGGTTGGAAGAGAGCTTGGGATAGACTACGTCATCGCCATCGGCCACCAGGGACGAAGGCGGCTTCAAGAAGATCAACGGCTCGGTGGGGATATCGTTGCCCAGTTCTTTGGCGTGTTCGGCGTAGTTGCGGCCGACGCAGACGATCTTGCTGGGGCTGGCGGCGGGCAGGAGTTTGACCTGCTCGACGGGGATGACGGCGCCATCGGGTTCGGGGGCGAAGAGGGAGCGGACGGGGCGGATGGCGCCGTCTTCCAGAATGCCGTAGCGGGCGCCGGCGGCGTCGGTCAACGTCGGCGGGGCGGCGGGGTCGAGGGTGAAACGTACGTATTGGGTCAAGGGACGGTGATCTCCACTTCTTGCGATGTTGCGCTTTGATTTTTCCGCAGATCGAGCGCCGATACCTGGTAACGATATCGAACGCCGCGCTGCACATCCCGGTCTGTGTAGGCCGGGGCATCGAGATAATTGGCCACTTCGGCGAAGGCTCCGGCGCCGACGGCGCGGCGGACGATGTAGCCGAGCACGTCGCCTTCGGGGTTCGGATTCCAGGATACTTCCACTGTGCCGGCGCCGGCCACGGCGTTGAGGCCAGTGGGCGCGGATGGCGGGAAGCGATCGACGATCGTGAGCGCTTGCGGGCCGACGCGTTTGCCTTGAGCCTTGTCGCCGCGGGCCTGGATTTCGTATTTGTATTCTTTGCCGAGGAGGGCGCGGGGGTCGGCGAACTGGCCGGCCTTGCCTTCGCCGATGGCGGCGCCATCGCGGTAGACGATGACGGGGCCGGGGAAGCCTTGCCAGGTGAGGATGGCGCCATTGACGGCGCTATCGGCGACAAACGTTGCGGGCGTGATGACGGGCGGTTCGACGCGGACGGTGACGAAGTTCGACCAGCCGGAGGCGCGGCCTTTGGCGTTGGCGGTGCGCACGGCGAGGACGACTTCTTTACCGGCAAATTCGCGAACGTCGACCGAGGTATCGGCCGGGCCGGGCTTGGTGGCTTCGACGGCGATGGGCTTCGCGGCGGCGGCCCAGGCATCGATGCTCCAGCCGGCCGCGGGCTGGGGGCCGACGCGGAGTTCGACTTTGGCGATGTCGGCGATGTCGAGATTTTCGGTGGTCTTCAGCGGCAGGGTGAAATCGACTTTGAGGGCCGATTCGACTTGCTGGGCGCGGAGGTCCTGCACGGGTTGGGGAATGTTGAGCGCGGGAGGTAAGGGATCTCCCACGTAGCCGCACGAAGCGGCCAACAGAGCCACGCCCGCAACCAGTGCCGATAGCCTCACAAAATGTACTTGCTCAGGTCCTGATCTTTGACGATGCTCGAGAGCTGCTGCTGCACGTATTTGGCGTCGATTTTGACGTTCTTCTTCTTGAGGTCCGGGCCTTCGAAGCTGATCTCTTCGAGCACCTTTTCCATGATGGTGTGCAGGCGGCGGGCGCCGATGTTTTCCATCACCTCGTTCACCTGGGCGGCGAAGAGGGCGATTTCCTTGATGGCGTCGTCGGTGAACGTCAGCTTGATGCCTTCGGTTTCGAGCAGCGCCATGCACTGTTTGATGAGCGCGTTTTTGGGCTCGCGGAGGATGCGGATAAAGTCTTCCTGCGTGAGCGATTTGAGTTCGACACGGATGGGGAAGCGGCCCTGGAGTTCGGGGATGAGATCGGCCGGTTTCGAGACGTGGAACGCGCCGGCGGCGATGAAGAGAATGTGATCCGTGCGGACGAAGCCGTAGCGGGTGTTGACGGTGGTGCCTTCGACGATGGGGAGGATGTCGCGCTGGACACCTTCGCGGCTGACGTCGGGGCCTTGCCCGCCTTCGCGGCCGGCGATTTTATCGATTTCGTCGAGGAAGATGATGCCGCTTTTTTCGACGCGTTCGATGGCCGTGCGGGTGACCAGATCCATGTCGACGAGCTTCTGCTCTTCTTCCTGGATGAGGTAGTCGAGCGCTTCGGCGACGGGCATTTTGCGCTTGCGGGTGCGGGGGCCGAAGAGGGCGGGGAGCATGTCCTTGAAGTTGGACATGTCCATGTCGTCGGGGCCGTTGCCGGGGCCGGGGGAGGCCATGAACTCGAAGGCCGGCATGCGGTCTTTGACGTCGATTTCGACGGACTGTTCGTCGAGTTTACCGGCGTGGAGTTTGTCGCGGAGCTTTTCGCGGGCTTTGGAATCGACTTCGTTCGGCTCGGTCTGGGGCGGGAGGAGCAGATCGATGAGGCGTTCTTCGGCGTTGCGTTCGGCGCGCTCTTCGACCTCTTCCATCTTTTCGTCGCGGATCATGTCGATGGCGATTTCGACGAGGTCGCGGATCATCGATTCGACGTCTCGGCCGACGTAGCCGACCTCGGTGAACTTGCTGGCTTCGACCTTGAGGAAGGGCGAATTGGCGAGTTTGGCGAGGCGGCGGGCGATTTCGGTTTTGCCGACGCCGGTGGAGCCGATCATCAGAATGTTTTTCGGCATGACGTCTTCGGCCATGTCGGGATCGAGCCGTTGGCGGCGCATGCGATTGCGGAGGGCGACGGCGACGGCTTTCTTGGCATCGGCCTGGCCGATGACGTATTTATCGAGTTCGCGAACGATTTCGCGGGGGGTCAATTCATCCAGCAGGGGCGTTTCTTCAGCGCCGTTGCCATGCTGGGAGGGCAGGTAGATGACCATTAGCCGAGTTCCTCGTAAATCACATTGAGGTTGGTGTAGATGCAGATATTGCCGGCGATGGTCATGGACTTTTCGGCGATTTCGCGGGCCGAGAGTTCCGTGTTTTCGTAGAGGGCAAGGGCGGCGGCTTTGGCGAAGGGGCCGCCGGAGCCGATGGAGGCGAAGGCCTCGTCGGGCTCGATGACGTCGCCGTTGCCGGAGAGGATGTAGGTTTTGTCGAGGTCAGCGACGAGGAGGAGAGCCTCCAAATGGCGGAGGATTTTGTCGGTTCGCCAGTCCTTGGCGAGTTCGACGACGGCGCGGTCGAGCTTGCCGTTGTGCTGTTCGAGCTTCGTTTCGAAGCGGGCGAAGAGGGAGAAGGCGTCGGCGGTGGAGCCAGCGAAACCGGAGAGGATCTTGCCGTTATAGAGACGGCGGAGCTTCCGGGCGTTGGCCTTGAGAACTTCGCTGCCGAGGGTGACTTGCCCATCGGCGGCCATGACAACTTTGCCGTTCCGGCGGACGGCAAGCACCGTGGTGGAACGGATACGGGGAGACATTCTACTCAAACTATTATTCTATCGTGATTGGGGGCGGGGGGCGGTTGGGTTGGGAATCAGGTTTGGAGTTTCCTGATGATGTGCTTGGCTAGGAGCTCACTCACTTCCCTATGG
>CANIFK010000451.1 GCA_947466555.1 Acidobacteriota bacterium
TTCCCTGCTTACCGTTCCCTGCTTACCGTTCCCTGCTTACCGTTCCCTGCTTACCGTTCCCTGCTTACCGTTCCTAGACAGTGATCGGGGTATCCGTGGGGTCGGAGGGTGATTGCGCACCCTCCCTTTCTTGCCTATCCACTCATCCTTCTTGCTTTCCTTGGCGTCTTTATCGGCCTTCCTACTTCTGTCGCGGCTTGTAGCCTTGCCAGATGTATTCGAGGGCTTCGGCGAGGGTCTGGGCTTTCACGGCGCGATCGGTGTGGCCGGCGTTCTTTACGAACAGGAATTGGTAGGGGTAGCCCTTCGCTTTCAGCACGCGGGCCATGTGTTCGTTGGCGAGGACCCAGTCGTGATGGGCGTCGCGGGTGATGAGGTTGTCGCGGTCACTGATTTCGAGCCAAAGGCGGAGGGGCTTGCGGGGGCTGTTAGCGATTAGCGCCTTGTTGGAATGGAAGTCCCAGGCGCCGAGAGGGTAGTTGGGATCGAGCGGCCATTGCTGGTTGACGTAGGTGCCGGAGTAGGTCAGCACGCGGTGGTACCACTCGGGGTGGAACCAGGCCATGATGAGGGCCGCGGAGCCGCCGGAACTGCCGCCCATGGTGGCGCGGGCGTCGGGGTCCTTGGTGAGTTTGACGTTGGCTTTGGCTTCGACTAGCGGGAGTACTTCCTTTTCCACGAATTCGGCGTAGAGGCCGGACATGGTGTCGTATTCGAGGCCGCGCTGGGAGCCCTGCGCATCGCCGCTGCCGTTGCCGATGGAGATGGCGACCATGGCGGGGACACGCTTCTGGTGGATCAGATTATCGAGGGCGATGAAGAGCGACTTGTCGGGACCGTCGGCGCCGACGATGAAAGGCGCGGCGGTGCCGGGCACGTACTGTTTGGGCACGTAGACGGAGACTTTGCGGGTGTAGGGGGCGGGGTGGGAGGAGATGATTAGTTTCGTGGGATCGGCTGGATCCTGGCGGGGGAAGGTGTTGCGTTCGCGGGCGATGCCGGGGTAGATCTTGCTGTCCTTGGACTCCATGGTGAAGTCGATGACGGTGCCTTGGGGGACGCCGGGCTGGACGGTCATGGCGGGGTCCGGATTGTGGGTGGGGCCGATGATGAAGTTGCCGTTTTGTTTGGGCGAGGGGAGGGTGGCGTCGGGGAGATCCTTGGCCTTGACGTATCCGGGGGTGTGGGGATCGCGGGTGGGAGGTGGCGTGCGCGGGGGACGCGCGGGGGCGGCGGGGGGCGTTTGGGCGATGGCGGAGAGGACGAGGGTGGTGATGAGTAAGAGGCGCTTCATGGCTTGTGAGTTAACAGTCTATCGCTGTGCGGACGGTTATATACTGGCCGGGGTCTCTTTATGCTTCGAACTTTGGTCTTTCTCTTTGCCGCCGGGATTGCGGCGTTTGCGCAGACGTCGACGGGGACGTTGAATGGATCTGTTCAGGACTCGTCGGGCGCGACGATTCCGGGGGCGCGCGTGCGCATCCTGGGGACGGAGACGGGGGAGTTGGTCCGCGATGTGACGACGGGGCCGGAGGGGCTGTTTGCGGCGCCGTTGTTGCGGCCGAGCAACTACACGGTGGAGGTTTCGGCGAATGGGTTTAAGCGGCTGACGCGGAGTGGGATTACGCTGCGCGTGGACGATGTATTGAACTTGCGGCTGGCGCTGGAGGTGGGCGCGATGACGGAGGCCGTGACCGTTAGCGCGAGTGCGGAGTTGTTGGAGCAATCGACGAACACGGTGGGGCAGACGATCGATAACCGGACGATGCAGCAGTTGCCGTTGAACGGGCGGAACTATTTGCAGCTGGGCGGGCTGACGGCGGGGACGGTGCCGAATACGCGGACGCGGGACCAATCGTTTTCTGCTTACGGGAACCGCGGGTTGCAGAACGCTTTTTTGCTGGACGGGGCGCGGAATCAGAATTACCTGCGCGGGTTGGATAACCGGGCGCGGGACGCGATGCGGCCGTCGTTGGAAGCGATTTCGGAGTTCAAGGTGCAGACGTCGAACTATTCGGCGGAGTACGGGGCGTCGGCGGGGGCGGTGGTGACGGTGGTGACGAAGTCGGGCACGAATGATTTTCATGGGTCGGCGCTGGAGTTTTTGCGGAACAACGCGTTTGACGCGCGGGACTATTTTCTGTTGCCGTCGGCGAAGAAGCCGTTGTTTATTGAGCATCAGTATGGCGGGTCGGCTGGCGGGAAGATTGTGAAGAACCGGGCGTGGTGGCACACGGCGTATCAGCGGACGCATATCAGCCAGGGGTCGGCTTCGAACGGGGCGGTGCCGTTGCCGCAGGAGCGGGCGGGGGTGTTTGCGGTGCCGGTGTTTGATCCGGCGACGACGCGGGCGAATCCGGCGGGGGCGGGGTCCGTGCGGGATCCGTTCCCGAATAATGCGATTCCGGTGGCGCGGTTTGACGCGTTGGGCAAAAGCCTGGTGGACCGGTATCCGAACCCGCAGTTGCCGGGGGCGGCGATCAACTATTTCAACAATCCATTGTTGTCGACGCGGTCGCACAACGCGACGGTGCGGGGCGATTTTAAGCTGAGCGACAAAGACACGATTTTTGCGCGGTGGTCGTTGGACCAGGGGGCGTTTACGGCGTTGCCGTTGTTGCCGTTAGGCGCGCAGACGGGCGTGGTGCGGGATGTGCCGTCGCGGAGTTTTGGCGTGGGGTATACGCGCATTATTACGCCGACGATGATTAACGAGGCGCGGTTTGCTTATAACAAAGTGGGCTTGACGCAGGACGCGACGGAGAAGCTGGAGAACCTGATTCCGGGGGCGCTGGCGAGCACGGTGCAGAGCGGGATGCCGTCGATTAACATTACGGGCTATGCGGGGATTGGGGCGCGGCCGGCGAATTTCGACAATGTGCCGGTGACGAAGGTTTCGAAGGTGTATAACTTCTCCGACAACCTTTCGATTGTGCACGGGAAGCAGACGACGAAGTTTGGCGTGGACTTCCAGTACATTGACGCGCCGACGTTTGCGACGCTGGACGGGCGCGGTTCGTTTGGGTTCACGGGCGTGTTTACGCAGAACCCGCAGCGGCGGCCGGGGAGCGGGAGTTCGGTGGCGGATATTCTGTTGGGGCTGCCGAATTCAATTACGACGGGGACGCCGTCGGACGCGAATGAGCGGGCGCGGAATACTTATTTCTATGTTCAGAACGATTGGAATTTGACGTCGCGGCTGACGTTGAACGCGGGGGCGCGGTATGAGTTGACGAGTCCTTTCTACGACGCCAATAACCGGTTGGCGAATCTGGTTTTGGACAGCGGGAATCCGCTGTACGGGCAGTATGTGATGGCGGGTGATGCGCGGCTGCCGCGGGCGCTGCAGGCCACCGATAAGAACAATATTGCGCCACGGGCGGGGTTTGCGTATAAGGCTCCGGGGGCGATGGTGATTCGCGGCGGGTTCGGCATTTTCTTTGCGCAGGACGAGGGGTTTGGCGTGAGCCAGCGGATGACGAATAATCCGCCCTTTGTGGGCTTTGGCGGGTTCGCGCTGGTGAGCGATCAGTTGAACATTTCGAGCACGATTCCGTTGAGCGGGAAGCTGCCGGCGCGGCCGGCGGCGATTGATCCGGCGACGTACAAATTGGACCCGAAGGCGACGGCGCAGATCCGGAGTTGGTCGACTCGGTTCACGCTGCCGTACGTGCAGCAGTGGAATCTGAACATTCAGAAAGAGCTGACGAAGAATGTGGTTTGGGAGTTTGGGTATGTGGGCAATCACGGCGTGAAGTTGTATGGCGCCTATGAGGGGAATCAGCCCACGCCGGGGCCGGGCGCGGTTAATTCGCGGCGGCCGTTGAGCGCGATTTATTCGGGGAGTATTTTGAAGGTCGACCCGTGGGTGACGAGCAATTATCAGGGCATTTCGACGCGGCTGGAACGGCGGTTCGCCGAGGGGTTCAGCTTGCTGGCGGTGTATACATTTGGGAAGTCGCTGGACATGCAGACGACGATTGATTTGTGCGATGGATGCACGAATTCGAGCGGGTCCGGCGCGATCTCCGATACGCGGAACCGGCGGTTGAATTATGGCTTGAGCGACCATCACACGGCGCACAGGATGGTGGTGAGCGGGTTCTGGGAACTGCCGTTTGGCAAGGGGCACAGACTACTGGCGAATGGCGCCGCGGCGGCGATGGCGGGCGGTTGGGCGTTCAGCGGGATTACGACGTTGTCGGGCGGATTGCCGTATACGTTGAACCTGAATTTTGACAATGCCAATAACGGGACGACGAATTGGCCGAACCGGATTGGAAACGGCCGGTTGGATAACCCGACGGTGGGGCGATGGTTCGATACGTCGGCGTTTGTGTTCCCGGCGCAGTATACGATCGGCAATGCCGGGCGCAATATTCTGACCGGGCCGGGGACGGTGAGCAGCGATATTTCGCTGCAGCGGAATTTCAGGATTCCGTTGCGGGAATCGATGCGGATGGAGTTCCGGGCGGAGGCGTTTAATTTGTTCAACACGCCGCAGTTGGGGCAGCCGGCGCTGACGCTGGGGACGGCGCAGTTCGGGACGATCAGTTCGACGGCGCGGGCGAACCGGCAGTTGCAGTTGGGGTTGAAGTTGCTATTTTGATTCCTGGAGGTTTGGATGCTGGGAAATGCTGCTGTAGTTGCGATTGTGATGACGTCGGACGGGGCGCGGGCTCGGCGTTTTTATGAAGAGACGCTCGGCCTGCGGTTTGTGGTGGACGACGGGTTTGCGCAGGTGTTTGACGCCAATGGCGTGACGCTGCGGGTGAGCGTGATGGAGGGGTATACGCCGCCTTCGTATTCGGTGATGGGGTGGAAGGTGGCGGATATCGTGGAGACGGTGCGGGCGTTGGCGGCGGCTGGGGTTGCGACGTTGCGGTATCCGTTTTTTGAGCAGGATGAGTTGGGGATTTGGACGGCACCGGGCGGGGTGGCGAAGGTGGCGTTTTTCAATGATCCGGATGGGAATGTGTTGAGTGTGACGGAGGGTTGATTTTTCTCTCTTCGCCGTTCTTCGGCGGGGTGTGTCGCGTCTTGGGGGACACGGCTGTTGTTGGGTTACGGGCCGACTTTTGTTGGGGGTTCTGCTCGCCATGTCCCCTGGGGGGATGGTTTGGTCCATTCCATGACGAGGAA
>CANIFK010000452.1 GCA_947466555.1 Acidobacteriota bacterium
GAGCGCAGGAGCAGGAGCGAGTGGCGCATGGCAGCCTGGTCCTGGCGGCCGGCGGCTTCGGCGATGCGGCGGGCGCGGTCGGCAACGGGATTGGCGGCAATCCGTTGCGCCGATTGGCGGATGACGGAGGCTTCGGCGGCAACCAGATCACACTGGCCGGCCGTGAGGGCACGTTGGAGTTTATCCATGCGCTCCGGCGCCAATTGGAGGAAGAGATTGACGACGTCGCCGACGAGAGCGGGATCGCCTTCGCAGACTTCGTCGCGAATGCGCGGATCGATGGGTTCAGGAACGGCGGGGGTGGGGGCGCCAGCGGCGCGCGCCAGTTTGTCAGCCCCGAGATAGGAGTCGAGAAGGCTGAATAGCTCCGCCGAATTGACGGGTTTGGAGAGATAGGCGTCCATGCCGGCTGCGAGGCAGCGTTCGCGATCACCGCTCATGGCGTGGGCGGTCATGGCGATGATGGGGATGTGGCGCCAGCGCTCCATTGCGCGAATGCGGCGGGTGGCTTCGAGGCCGTCCATCACCGGCATTTGCACATCCATGAGAATCGCGTCGAAGTTGTAGTGATCCAACATGCTGAGCGCCTGGCTGCCATCGGGCGCCGTTTCCATGCGGTACCCTTTTCGCTGCAAGAGACCCTTGATGACCTTCTGATTGACGATGTTGTCTTCGACGATGAGGATTAGCGAATTGGCCGAAACAGGCGCAGCGGCGGCCTTGGATTCGCCGGCCGGCACAGCCCAGGTTCCGGTGGCGGCGACGCCCATGGGGAGGCGAACCAGGAATTCGCTGCCACGGCCGACCTGACTGGTGACATTGACGGTGCCTTGGAAGAGGTCGACAAGGTGTTTGGTAATAGCCAGCCCAAGACCGGAACCACCGAAGCGGCGAGAGATACTGCCATCGGCCTGCGTGAATTTCTCGAAGATCTGAGGGAGCTTTTCGTCGGGAATGCCAGCGCCCGTATCGCGGACTGAGACGGCCAGCATGGTGGAGGACGCCGAGGCTCCGGGTTCGCCCGAGATGCGAACGTCGATGTGCCCATTCGCGGTGAACTTGACGGCATTGCTGAGCAGATTGTTGAGAATCTGCTTCAGGCGGAGCGGATCGCCGACGAGCATGTCCGGCAAGGCATCGTCGACGCGGAGGCGAAGATCGATGGAGTTCTGTTGAGCGCGAACCTGATGCGGGCGGACGCAATCGCGCAGGTGCGTGCGGACGGAGAAGGGAACGAACTCCAACTGCATGCGGCCGGACTCGATTTTGGAGAGATCGAGGATGTCGTTGAGAATCGCCAGCAGGGCGTGGGCGCTGCGTTGCGCGGTGATGAGCTGGTCGCGCTGTTCCTGTTGCAGAGGGCTATCCAGAACCAGCTCGATCATGCCGAGGAACCCGTTCATCGGCGTGCGAAGCTCGTGGGACATGTTGGCGAGGAATTCCGTCTTCGCCCGGTTGGCGGCAAGCGCGTTGCCCATGGCGGTTTCGAGCTCTTCGGTTCGCTGCCGGATGCGGCTTTCCAGTTGTTCGTGGTTCTCCTGGATGACCTTTGACTTGGTTTCCAGCGACTCCACCATTTGATTGAAGTTGCGCGCGATGAACTCGATTTCGTCGCCGGATTTGCGGTAACGGATACGCTCCAGGCGGCCTTCGCGGACAGCCTGCAGACCGGCTTGCAACGTCTGCAAGGGGCGGACGAGGATGCGCATGGTGATCCAGGCGAGGCCGGCGGCGATGAGGAGCACCACGGCAAACAGAAGCAGACTCTTCCCGATGCTGACGTTGCCGGAGGCGACATCGTAGCCGACCACAACGAAGACGACCCACAGCAGCAGTGCCGCCGTAAAAAGGAAGAATTTCGTTGCGAGCGATCGATGACGCGCAGGTTCCGGATTGTGCGAGCTGGGATGCAAGTGTGCGATCAGGTCCTTAGATACTAATCGGCCGGAACCCGGATTTTCCTTATGAAGACCTGAGTTAAAACGCTGAAGTCTTTGGGAGAATGGAGAGACATGGGATCGCCCACCTCCTCCCGCCTGGCCACGACGTTGTGCGGCGTCGCACTGAAAAACCCTGTGCTCGCGGCATCCGGTACATTTGCTTATGCCGTTGAATTTGAAACACTTGTTGACCTGCGGGCGGTGGGCGGGATTGTAGTGAAGGGGCTCTCGCGGGAGCCGATGGACGGGAACAAGCCGCCGCGGATCTGGGAGGCCGAGAGCGGGATGATCAACGCCATCGGGCTGCAGAATATCGGCGCGCGGGCGTTTGTGAAGGACAAATTACCGGGGATCCGGAAGATTGGGACGCCGGTTTTCGCCAATGTATTCGGCTATGCCGTAGAGGACTACGAAGAGGTAATCCGGATTTTGGATGGGGAAGAGGGACTGGCGGGGTATGAATTGAATGTTTCGTGCCCGAACACGAAGCATGGGGGGATTTTCTTTTCGAACGATCCGTCGCTGCTGGGCGGGGTGGTGGGGCGGGTGCGGGCGTTGACGAAGCGGCCAGTGATCGTGAAGTTGTCGCCGAATGTGGCGAAGATTGAGCCGCTGGCCCAGGCGGCGGCCGAGGCGGGGGCGGACGCGATCAGCCTGGTGAACACGTTTGTTTCGCTGGCTGTGGACGCGCGGGCGCGGCGGCCGCGGATTGGGAACAACTTCGGCGGACTCTCGGGGCCGGCGATCAAGCCGATTGCACTGCGGCTGGTCTACGAAGCCGCCAAGGCGGTGAAGATTCCGCTTGTGGGGTTGGGCGGGATTGCAACCGGGGAAGACGCGGCGGAGTTTCTGGTGGCAGGGGCGACGGCGGTGGAAGTGGGGACGGCCACATTCTGGGACCCAGCGTCGCCGGTGCGGATTGCGCGGGAGTTGGACGATTTCTGCCGGGCGGAGAAGATTGAGCGGGTGGGGGAATTGACCGGGTCGTTGCGGTTAAACTAGGGAATCATGTCGCAAAAACGTGTTGTCGCAACCGAGGGAGCTCCGCAGGCGATTGGACCGTATTCGCAGGCCATTGTGCATGGGGGGCTGGTCTATTGCAGCGGGCAGATTCCGCTGGACCCGGCGACGGGGCGAATTGTCGAAGGAGACATCGCCGAGCAGACGGCGCGGGTATTGGAAAATCTGAAGGCCGTTTTGGAAGAGGCCGGATCGTCGCTGGACCGGGTGTTAAAAACGACCGTTTTTTTGAAGGATATGAGCGAATTTTCGCTGTTTAACGAGGTCTACGGGCGGTATTTTCACGTCAATCCGCCGGCACGGGCGACGGTGGAAGCGGCGCGACTGCCGCGGGATGCGCGCGTTGAGATCGAGTGCATCGCGGCGTTGGAATAAGCCCAGTAGGAAAGCCTACTGGTGGACGGAGTATTGCGGTTGGGGGTCGTTAAGTTTGACCTCCACCGTCTTTTCTTCTTCGCCGATTTCGATGATCTGGCCGAAGGTCTGCATGCCTTTGGCGATTACCTGGATCTGGATCTTGCCCTGGGGGATGGGCGGCATGGTGGCCACGCCGTCCTGGTTCGTTCGCATCTGGTAGCTCGTCATGATCTTCTTGCCGAGCTTGACGACCGAGCGGCCTTCGACGAAACGGACGACGACGCTGGCGCGGTCGACGGGCTTGTCGTTGACGGCCTTGCGGACTTCCACGCGGATCTTGGTCATCGGCGGATCGGCCAGCACAGGCAACGCCGCGGCAAAAAGAGCACAGGTGAACAGGAGACGCGTCATCATACCCTTTCTATTTTATGTCGGGAAGCAGGAAGCGTGCGGGACGATCCAACGCCGCCGCCGTAAATTCCGCTGCTTTATAGCCGCTGCGGACCGCGCCTTCCATGGTGGCCGGCCAGCCTGAGTTCGTCCAATCGCCCGCCAACCAGAGGTTTTCGAGGCGGGTTTTGGGTTCCGGGCGGTGGACGTGCAGGCCCGGGACGCCGGAGAACGTCGCGCGGGCTTCCTTGACCACGTGGGCTTTCAGGACCTTCGCCTCGCTGGCGGCTGGGAGGAATTCGCGGAGTTCCTTAAGGGCCAGGTCAATCACTTGCTGGCGCGGCATCTCGAGCAGGTTGCGGGAGGCGCTGACCACGAGTTGTAGATAGCGGCCCTCTTCTTTGTTGAAGAACCACTGGATGTTGCGATCGAGAAGGGTGGCGTTGGCGAGTTCAGTGACCGGCCGATCGAACCAGAGGTGGACGCTGGTGATGGAGGAGTGGGAGAAGGCGGAGGTGTCGATGCCCGCTTCCGGAATGAGCGCGCCGATGCGTTCGAAAGGGACGGCGGAGAGGTACTGGCGAGCCGTGTGGGTTTCGCCGCCGCTGACGATGCTGGCGATGCGGCCGCCTTCGACGTTCACCTTTTCGACGGCGGCGCGAAGGCGGAGTTTCACATTGGGCATACGGCCCCAGGCGTGGGAGCCGTAGAGATCGCCGAGGGGGACGTTGGGCACGCCCATCTCATAGGAATCGTTGGTCGCCAGGAAGCCGAGACGGACGACTTGGAAGCCGTGGCTGGCGGCCATGCGGTCCAGTTCTTCGTTGATGGCGCTGACCAGGACCTGGCGCCAAAAACGCTCGATGGCGTTCGGCGTCTGGCCCTTTTCGCGGAGCCAGTCGAGCATGGAGATATCGTCCAGATCGGTTCGGCGGCTGTGCTCCCACATGATGCCGAGGAAGGCGCGGGCGATGGAGATTTTGTCGGCCAGGGAGAGAAACGGGAGACGGAGGAACGATTCGGTGAAGTGAAGTGGGGCGGGGAGGAGGCCCCGTTTGAAGATGGAGATGCGGCCGCCCGGCTCCATGAAGGGGATTTCGGAGAAGAAGTGGACTTTGTCCTCGACAGCGAGGCGACGGTAGAAATCGAGCAGGTTGACGCAGCATCGCAGGAGGATGTGCTGGCAGTTATCGATGACTTCGGAATCGGGGAGGGAATAGGACGTAGCCCGACCGCCCAAGAATGGGCGGGATTCGAACAGTTCCACGGTGGCGCCAGTGCTGCCCAAAGCCACGGCGGCGGAGAGGCCAGCCAGGCCACCGCCGATGACAATCACGTCCGTCATGCCGCAGCGGCAGGTAACCGGGAACGCTTCCCGCCGCCACCGCCCGATTCGCCAATGGCCAAGGCGATGAGGGCGCAAATGATCAA
>CANIFK010000453.1 GCA_947466555.1 Acidobacteriota bacterium
CGAATCTGCTTTCGGCGTTCAGCATTCGCGGGGCGGGAATACAGCGATTACGGGTGGATGTTGGGGCGATGCACGATCAATCGCGGTTTTTCCTGGAATTCGATTCATGGACGGCTTCCGGGTCCCATCGGCCGATTCTCTGTGTGGACGTGGCCGACAAGCGAATGACGCTGGCGGGAGGAGATCCGGCGGATTTAAGCCGGGTGCACTTTTGCGAACTGGAAGGGCGAAACGGGTTTGAAGTGACGGCGGCGTGGCCTCCTGGAGCGGTTCCCGCCGGGCAGGAATACAGCACAGAATGCACCTGTCAGGTCTACCTGGATGTCAACGGGGACGGGGAGGACACGATTCCGCGGAATCATGTGAAAGTACCGTACACGATTCAGGACATCGCCTGGGGCTGGAACACCTACGTCCGAAGCAGCAAGGATTTCTAGCGGTAGCCGGCGGCTTGGAGTTCGAAGAGTTCGGCATAGCGGGCGCGGTTTTTCAGGAGTTCGTCGTGGGTGCCTTGTTCTTCGATGCGGCCGTTGCCGAGGACCAGGATGCGGTCGGCCATGCGAACTGTGGAAAACCTGTGGGAAATCAAGATGGCCATTTTGCCTTTGGTGAGTTCGGCGAAGCGCTGGAAGACCTCGAATTCGGCGCGGGCGTCGAGGGAGCTGGTTGGTTCGTCGAGGACGAGGAGTTGGGCGTCGCGCATGTAGGCTCGGGCCAGGGCGATCTTTTGCCACTGGCCCATGGAGAGATCGGCACCGCCTTCGAAGCGGCGGCCGAGCATGTGGGAGTATCCGTTGGTGAGTTGGGCGACGACGTCGGAGGCGAGGGATTTGTGGGCGGCGTCTTCGATTTTGAGCTGGTTGGTCATTTCGTCGATTCGGCCAACTCCTATGTTTTCTTTGACTAGCATGTCGTATTTGACGTAGTCCTGGAAGATGACTCCGATTTCCTTGCGGAGGTCGGCGGGGGAGTATTCGCGGAGGTCGATGCCGTCCAAGAGGATGCGACCGGCGGTGGGGTCGTAGAGGCGGGAGATGAGTTTGATGAGGGTGGTTTTGCCGGCGCCGTTTTCGCCGATCAGGGCCAGGCGCTCTTCGGGGTGGAGGTGGAAGCTGACGTTTTCGAGGACGGGTTTGGGGCTATTGGCGTAGGAGAAAGAGACGTTTTGGAATTCGAAGCCGGTTTTGATGGGCCGGGGGGCTGGGAGGAGGGCGGTTTTGGATTCGATGGAGGGTTTGGAATCGAAGAACTCGAAGAGGTCGCGGACGAAGAGGGCTTGTTCGGAGACGTTGGAGAGGGTGGAGAAGACGCTTTCGAGGGCGTTGCGGGATCGTAAGAATGCCCCGGCGAGGAAGGTGAGGTCGCCGAGGGAGAGTTCGCCTTTGGCGGTGCGGTAGAGGATGACGGCGTAGGCGCCGTAGTAGCCGGCGAGGGGGAGGACGTTGAGGGCTGCGTTGGTAAATGCTTTCTGGATAGCGAGTTTGCGGTTTTCCTGAAAGTAACGATCGAATAAAGTTTCGGTGCGGTTGATGAGGAAATCGCCGAGTCCGAAGAGTTTGACTTCTTTGGCGGTTGAGATGGAGGCGCCGAGGAGGCGGAGGTAATCGAGCTCGCGGCGCTCGGGGGTCCAGCGGTAGAGGAGGGAGTAGGCGAGCATGGCGAACTTGGTTTCGCCCCAGAAGACGGGGAGGAGAGCCAGGATCAGAATTGGCAGGAACCACCAGGAGAATGAGATGATTACGGCGGAGACTGCAAGTAGAGATAGAAGTGTTTGGAGGAGTCCGGCGATTTGGGAGAGCATGCCGAGGCGGGCGGCGGATTGGCGGCGGGCGCGTTCGAGTTTGTCGTAGAAGATGGGGTCTTCGAAGGACGCCAGGTCGAGGGTGGCGGCGTGGCGCATGAGACGGACGCCGATGTGGTGGGTGAAACGGTCGCCGAGGAGGGATTCGGCGAGGCCGGCGGCGCGCATGAGGAGGTCGCCGGAGATGGCGAGGACGAATTCGGCGGCGACGAGGGGCCAGAGGTCGTCAGGAACGCCGGATTTGGCGGCTGCGGCGGCTGCTATGCGGTCAATGATGAGTTTGGCGACCCAGAGGGTACCCAAGGGCACCAAGGACCATAGAAGGCGGCAAATGAGCGAGATTACGCACAGAACGGGGCTGGTTTCCCAGACCATGGCCAGGAGCGGGGGAAGGTTGCGGAGGGCGTGGAGGCGGTCGCGCCAGGAGGCGGGGGGATCAGCCTTCGGGGCGTGGGGGTTCATTTTGGCCAGTATAGACGACTACGGCGGGCCAAGGCCCGCCGGTCGACATTGTGGGAGAATCAGGCCTCGAGGCTACGCTTGCCCGCGATTCCTGGTATGTGTCTGTGATGTTATGGCGTCTTGAGGATTTCGTCAAGAGCAAAGATGTGGATTGCTGGATTTGGTGGAAGTCTAAGATAAAACTGGGGTTACTGGATTTTACCGGTAGCACGGCTCCCAGGGAAATCTGGGAGGGGAGGGCGGCAAGTTGATGAATTTGAGGAGGTTATTGGTCGATGTGGAGAGCGATGACGGAAGAATCGTCACCGGCCTTTTGACCGGAAATTTTTCTACCTAGACGGCGAAAAAGGGCAAAACCACCGCCCGCGAGCAGGGCGAAGAGGATCATCATGCCCGAAAACTTACTGACGTTCATGAACAGAACGCCGATATTGTCGCCCTTGGGATCGGGCATTTGCTGGTTGATGGTCATGTTGACCTCCCAGCGGACTTGGGAGAGGATGCGTTCGGCGGCGTCGGGGGTGGGGGTTTGGGTGACGACGGCGACCAGCGGGCCGGAGCGGCGACTGACGTACTGCTTCTGTTCCTGGAAGGCGGCGATGCGTTCCTTGGCGATTTGGGGGTTGGGGTAGTTGAAGAGAACGAGGGTTACGTCGCCATCCTTGTCCTTGTAGCGGGCCAACTGGCCTTCGGTGCCGAAGTGGAAGGCGACCAGGGACGGGGACATGCCGGGGACGAAGGCTTCGAGTGAGTTGGGCCCGAGGATATAGCGTTCGCTATTGCCGTGGCGGTTGGCGGCGGGCAGAAAGCCGGTCAGGGCCGGGAGAGAAGAGGAATCGTAGCGGGGCATGGCCAGGATGAGCTGGTTCATGGTCTCCTCTTCGGGCTTATAGCCATCGAACTGGAGGATGTAGTTGCCACGCTGCTGGATGGTGGCGCCGGCGGGGCGGGCGCCACGGAGGAGCTGGATGGCGGCGAGGGCGTTGGTGGCGTCGGGCAGGCGCCAGGCGGAGACGGTGAAGGCGCCTTTGGCTCCCTCATACCTAGCTGTCTCTGCTTCCTGAAGGCCGTATTCGCTCCAAACCGCGGCTGGCTCGGGCTTCAGCGGTTTGACGGTTTTCCGGGAGTGATGCTCCATGCCTTCCGGCAGGATAGCCGCCGGAAGGCTGAGGGCGAACAGGGCGAAGGTTACTCGTTTACACCGTGGCATTTTTTGTATTTTTTCCCGGAGCCGCACCAGCAAACGTCGTTGCGGCCTGGTTTCTTAGACGCCAACACGGGGCCTTTTGGTGCCGCGGGTTCGCCACCTAAAAATTCAAGGGCGGCGAGTTCGCGTTCTTTCTTCTTCTGGATGTTGCGGGTGAAGTCGTCGATGGAGGCGCGGGCGGCCTGGCGCTCGGCCGGGGTGGGCTCGGGCGCGGGGGCTTCGAGCGCGGGCTGATCGTCGTCTTCGAGGTCGTAATCGGCTTCGAAGGGAACGTCGGGCCGGTTGTTTTCGGCGACCTGGAGGAAGAAGAGATAACGGACGGTATCGTCTTCGATCCGGTCCATCATGTCCTGGAAGAGGGTGTAGGACTCCTTCTTGTATTCGAGAAGGGGGTCCTTTTGCCCGTAGCCGCGGAGGCCGATGCCTTCCTTGAGGTGGTCCATCGACAGGAGGTGGTCTTTCCACTGGTTGTCGATGACGTTCAACATGATGACGCGTTCGGCTTCGCGGAGGTATTCGCCGCCGATGAGCGATTCCTTCTCCTCGTACTTCGTTTGGATGGACTCGAAGATTTTGTCTTCGACGTCATCGAGGGTGGAGCCGCGGAGATCGTTGAGGTGAAGCTGGGCTCCGAAGCGGGTGAGGATATCGCTTTCGAGACCGGTGATGTCCCACTCGTCGGGGCGGGCCCGTTCCGGAATGCGCTCGGCGACGACGGAGGCGATGATGCCCTTGGCCATCTCGTAGATGCGTTCCTTCTGATCGGTGCCTTCGAGCAGATTGCGGCGCATGGTGTAGACGGCGCCGCGCTGTTTGTTCATGACGTCGTCGTATTCGAGGACGTGTTTACGGGAGGCGAAGTTCTGGGCTTCGACGGCCTTCTGGGCGGCGGCGATGCGCTTGGTGATGAGGCCGGAATCGATCGGCACATCCTCCTCCATACCGAGGCGGAGCATGAGATTCTGCATGCGTTCGCCACCGAAAATACGGAGCAAATCGTCCTGGAGGGAGAGGAAGAAGCGGGAGGAGCCGGGGTCGCCCTGGCGGCCGGAGCGGCCACGGAGCTGGTTATCGATACGGCGGGATTCGTGGCGTTCGGTACCGATGATGCAGAGGCCGCCGACGGCGACGACTTTTTCACGGTCGGCGTCGCAGTTGGTTTTGTGACGCGCGTGCATTTCGTGCCAGGCTTCGAGCGGCACGCGGTAGTTCATGTCGGCGCGTTGGAAGTAATAGTAACGGTCGTCGGCGACGAAACCGGCTTCATGTTCGTCGACGGATTCGGCGATGGCCTTTTTGATGGACTCTTCCTGGGAGAGGAAATCGGGGTTGCCGCCAAGGAGAATGTCGGTACCGCGGCCGGCCATGTTGGTGGAGACGGTAACGCCGGCGTAGCGGCCGGCCTGGGCGATGATGTAGGCTTCGCGTTCGTGATTCTTGGCGTTCAGCACTTCGTGCTTGACGCCCATTTTGGTGAGAATCGAGGAGAGCTTTTCGCTCTTGGTGACCGAGATGGTGCCGACCAAGACCGGCTGGCCCTTGGCGTTGCGTTCCTTGATTTCGCGGGCGGCGTTGCGGAACTTCTCTTCTTCGGTGCGGTAGACGATGTCGTTGGCATCCTGCCGCTTGGCGATACGGTTGGGCGGGATGGGTGTGACGTCG
>CANIFK010000454.1 GCA_947466555.1 Acidobacteriota bacterium
TCGCCGCGCGCACCCATTCATAGGCCTTTCCCGCAAGTCTCGTCTCCGCCACAATGCTCATAACTGGTACTCCAGTTTACATCACTGCCTTGACACGCCTTTCGGCCTCGGCTACGCTAAACAATCAAAAACTGATGTACCAGTTTGAAATCTAGAGGATCTCGCCATGACCGCACGCCTCCTTCTTTGCCTTCTACCCATATCTCTCGCCGCCCAGAACATCACCGGCTCCCTGCTCGGTAACATCACCGATCCCTCCGGCGCGCCCATCGCCCGCGCCTCCGTCGAGATCACCAATATCGACACCAACCAATCCGTCAAATCCGACACAGACTCAGCCGGTCTCTACCAGTCCCTCTACCTCCGCCCCGGCCCCTACCGCATCCGCGTCAATGCGCCCGGCTTCAAACAGTCCCTCCGCGACCGCGTCACAATTCAGGTCGAATCCACCATCCGCGCCGACTTCCAGCTGCAATTGGGGGAAGCCTCCTCAACGGTTACGGTCACCGGCGAGGCCCCACTCGTTGACTCCGAATCCGCCTCCCTCGGCCAAGCCGTCTCCACCCGTAGTGTCGAAGAACTCCCCATCCAGGGCCGCAACATCTTCGATCTTGCCGGCCTCACCGCCGGCGTGCAGGTCAATCCACGCGCCAGCGGGGGCACCGCCTCCACGGGCGACACCAGCACGCCCCTCTTCGTCCAATCCGACATCTCCATCAACGGTGGCCGCTTCCGCACCAATGAATACCTGGTCGACGGTATCTCCATCATGTTGCCGGAAAACAACAATTACGCCTTCTCCCCGAACCCCGACGGAACACAGGAGTTCAAAGTGCTCACCAACTCCTTCGGCCCCCAATACGGCCGCTCCGGCGGAGGTGTCATCAACGTAGTCACCAAGGGTGGATCAAACGACTTCCACGGAACCCTCTACGAGTTCTTCCGCAACGACCGATTCCGTGCCAACAACTTCTTCTCCAACGCCCGCAACCAAGCCCGCCCCGTCTCCCACTTCAATCAGTTCGGCGCCGTCGCCGGCGGTCGCATCGCCCGCGACAAGACTTTCTTCTTCGCCGACTACCAGGGCCACCGCGAAAACGCTGCCGGTGCCGCCGGCATCCTGACGGTTCCCACTGCCGCCGAACGAACCGGAGACTTCTCCCGCACCCGCGCAGCCAACGGCAATCTCGTCACCATCTTCGATCCCCTCACAACTACCAACACCGGCACCGCTTTCACCCGTACCCCCTTCCCGAACGCCACCGTCCCCGCCGACCGCCAGTCCAAAGTCGGGCGTAACCTCGTCGGCTTCTACCCCCTGCCCAACCGCCTCGGCGATACCGCGGCGCTCATCAACAACTTCGTCTTCGCCCCCTCCAGCTACGTCAACTCCAACCAGTACTCCGCTCGCATCGATCACCGCATCAACGCCCGCCACTCCCTCTTCGGCCGCTATACCTACAACACGGGTGACACCGGTACCTCCGGCCCCTACAACAACATCGCCGATAACGTCCTCGGCGTCACCGTCAACCGTGTCCACAACGCCTCCGTCAACCTCACCACACTCCTCTCCGCCACCCGTATTCTCAACTTTCGCATCGGCGCCACCCGCCGCTTCGAAGGCCGCATCCCCCTCGCCGACGGCAAAGTCAATCTGACCACTCTAGGATTCCCCGCCGCCCTCGCCGCCCAAGTGGACGAACAGCTGTTCCCCACCGTCGCCGTTGCCAATTACGGCCAACTCGGACCCGCCTCCGGCGATCGCATCCGTCGCGGCAACAGCGTATATACGCTCGTCGCCGAACAGACCGAAATCCACGGTCGCCACACCCTTGTCTACGGCGCCGATGTCCGCTTCTACGACCAGACCCCCTACCAGGGCGCCGCGCCCTCCGGTTCGTACTCCTTCGCGCTCTCGCAAACCCAGGGTCCGAACCCGCTCGTCGCCTCCCTCGGCGCCGGCAATGGCCTCGCCTCGCTCCTGATCGGCTTCGGCAGCGGCAGTGTGTCCGGTGTCCCCGCCCTGCGCGTCAAGAACTTCTACAACGGCCTGTTCATCAACGATCAGATTAAGTTCAAAAAGCTAACCTTCAACGCCGGCGTCCGTTGGGAGTACGATCAGCCGCGTCAGGAAAAATACGACCGCTTCGCCAATTTCGATTTCAACGCCCCCTTTCCCATCAACGTTCCCGGCATCGGCCCGTTGAAAGGTGTCCTCCGCTACGCCGGCCGCGATGGCCAACCCAAGGGCCAGTACAACAGCACCTACAAGAACTTCGGGCCCCGCGTCGGCCTTGCCTACCGCGTTAGCCCGACCTTCGTTCTCCGCGCCGGTTACGGCATCTTCTTCGCGCCCCGCTTCGGCACCACATCGGCCAGCAACTACGGCACGCCCGGCTTCTCGCTAACCACGCCGTGGGTCTCCACCAGTCCCGATGGCGTCGGCTTCTCGCAATCCATCGACAATCCCTATCCCAACGGCCTCGCCACCCTCCCCACCTCCCAGGCCGACAGACTCCTACTCGGCCAAACCATCCAGTTCATGGACCGCGGCAACATTTCCAATATCTACAACCAGCAGTGGAGCTTCACCATCCAGCGCCAGGCCTTCGCCGGTATCCTCATCGAAGCTGGCTATGCTGGCAACAAAGGGGTCCACATCCCCGTCTCGCTGGATTTCAATCAGGTGGATCCCAAATACCAGGCACTCGGCGCCGGTCTCGCCCAGGCTGTCGAGAACCCCTTCTTCGGTCTCACCAATCTCGGCACTTTTGCCAACCGCACCATCGCCCGCAGCCAGCTCCTCCGGCCCTATCCCCAGTACACCGGCGTCAACACCAACTCCCCCGCTGTCGCCCAAAACATGGGCAACTCCGGCTATCACTCCCTCCAACTCCGCGCCGAAAAGCGCTTCAGCCGGGGATATAATCTGACCATCGTCTACACGAAATCCAAACTCATCGATAACGGTTCCGGTCGCATCTTCGGCGAAAACGCTTTCGTGCCGCCCGTGCAAAACGCGTACAATCTCGCAGCCGAACGCGCCGTCTCCGAGGGCGATGTGTCCCAACGCCTCGTCATCTCCCACACCGTGCAGATCCGCGCTCTCACCGCCAACGCCTTCCTGAAAACTGTAACCAAAGGCTGGTCCTGGTCCGGGGCATTCTCCGCCAATACCGGTTTCCCGCTCGCCCTTTCCTCCATCGGCAACTCTGGCGTTGGTGGCGGCGTCCTCCGGCCGAACTCCACAGGCGTCTCGGCCAACCTATCCGGTAGCCCCCAGTCTCGCCTTCTCCGCTATTTCGATACATCCCAGTTCACCGTTCCCCCCGCCTTCTCCTTTGGCAACGTCGGCCGCACGATCCCCGATGCACGCGGCCCCGCCCGGGTCGCCTACAACACCGCGATCCAGAAGTCGTTCAACATTCGCGAACCGCTCCGCGCCCTCTTCCGCGCCGAAGCGTTTAACCTGACAAATACACCCTACTTCGCCCGCCCCGCTCAACAGCTCGGTGGTGCCGGCTTCGGCGTCATCAGCGCCGCCAGCGGCGAACGCCAGGTCCAACTCTCCCTGAAAATTACTTTCTAATCATGCGCCCCATTCTTCTCTGCCTTCTGTCCGTCGTGGCCTTAGCCCAGCCTGTGGATCCCCGCAACATCACCACCGGCGCCGTCATCCCCGACGAGTTCTACGCCGACCAGCCCTACATCGTCAAAACCAACGATGGAGCCTGGCTCTGCGTCATCACCACCGGCCCCGGCGTTGAAGGCGCCGGCGGCCAGCATGTTGTCAGCGTCCGCAGTACCGACCGCGGAAAGACCTGGGAAAAGCCCGTCGACATCGAACCCGGCACCGGCCCCGAAGCCTCCTACGCCGTCATGCTCAAGGCGAAATCCGGCCGCGTCTACGTCTTCTACAACCACAACACCGACAACGTCCGCCAGGTCATCGCCGACAAACCCGCCTACAAAGACGGCTTCAACAAACGCGTCGACTCCCTCGGCCACTTCGTCTACAAATACACCGACGACCACGGCCGCACCTGGTCCAACGAGCGCTACGACATCCCTCAGCGCGACTTCGAAATTGATCGAAAGAACCCTTATCAAGGAAAGCTGAAGTTCTTCTGGACCGTCGGCAAAGCCTTTGAATACAAGGGTGCCGGCCTGGTCCCGCTCCACAAGGTTGGCGGCTTCGGCGAGGGCTTCTTCACCTCGTCCGAAGGCGTGCTGCTCAAGAGTCCCAACATCCTCACCGAAATGGACCCCAAGAAAATCACCTGGTCCACGCTCCCCGATGGCGACATCGGCATCCGCCCTCCCCAAGGCGGCGGCTCCATCGCCGAAGAACAATCCTTCTCAGTCATGGCCGATGGCTCCATCTTCTGCGTCTTTCGCACCATCGACGGCCACTCCGCCCACACCTACTCCCGCGACGGAGGCCACACCTGGGAACCCTCTCAATACATGCGCTTCGCCGACGGCCGCCTTATGAAACATCCTCGCGCCGCCAACTTCGCCTGGCGCGCCGAAAACGGAAAGTACATCTACTGGTTCCACAACCACGGAGGCCGCTTCATCCGCGAAAGCCCCCGCCGCCGCACGATCGCCTATGACGATCGCAACCCCGTCTGGCTCTCCGGCGGCACCGAAGTCAACGGCCGCATCCAATGGTCCCAACCCGAAATCGCCCTCTACAATGACGACGTGGCTATGCGCATGAGCTACCCCGACCTCGTCGAAGACGCCGGCAAATACTACCTCACCGAAACCGAAAAAGAGATCGCCCGCGTCCACGAAATCTCACCCGACCTCCTGAACGGTCTCTGGTCCAAAATCCCCGCGCCATCCGCGCCCGCTAAGCCCAACTTCGCCTTCAACAACCGCCGCCACCTTCAGAGCTTTACCCTAGATGTCTGGGTATCGGCCCCCCAACCAGGCACCGTGCTGCTCTCCGCTCCTGGTGTGACGCTGAAGGCCATCGAAAACAACGCCGTCGAACTCACCCTCACCGATGGCCGATCCATCAACACCTGGGCCTCCGACCCCAGCACCGACCCACTCCGCCATATCGTCGCCATCGTCGACGCCGGCCCTAACGTCATCAGCTATGTCATCAACGGCAA
>CANIFK010000455.1 GCA_947466555.1 Acidobacteriota bacterium
AAGCCCGCGATTGAGACGAAGGCGCTACGGATCAACTCTCAAGAGAATCGTCGTGCTCCAGTTACGTTGCCAAAAGGTCGTGTGCAGTCGGTAAGAAAACAACGTGTTCGCTGGCAAACGTTGGAGGTTTAACTTGGTCGTACTATCGGCACAATTTGATCACAGCCTCGCTAGCGCGTCTTCGGCCGCCATTCTCGGCTGAGCTTCTGCGCTTCGGCTATTTGAGCGGAGGTCATAGAGCTTTCCATGGCATCCCTGGCCTTTTTTCCAATTTCGTCGCCTTGGGCGGCGGCTAAGTTCCTCCACATATACGCAACGACGAAGTCCCGTGGTACGCCTGCGCCTCGGTAGTACATCGCACCCAAATTCGACTGGGCAAGCGCGTTCCCCTGTTCGGCCGCCTTGCGATACCAGAAGACCGCCTGCACAGCATCTTTTGGCACCCCCTCACCAGTTGCGTACATGAGACCAAGCTCATACTGCGCATGGGCGTATCCCTGTTCCGCCGACTTGCGGTACCAGAAAACCGCCTGTGTGGCGTCTTTTGGGACGCCCTCACCGGCGACGTACATGGAACCGAGGCTGTACTGTGCATTAGCGTAGCCTTGCTCGGCCGCCTTGCGAAACCATACTACGGCCTGTGCCGTGTCCTTCGCCACGCCCCCACCGGTGGCGTAGCTTAATCCGAGGTGGTACTGTGCATCCTCGTATCCTTGCTCCGCCGATTTGCGGTACCAATTAAAGGCCTCTAGCTGGTCCTTGGGCACGCCTGCTCCTGCAGCATACATAGTGCCAAGGCAAAACTGTGCGAGGGCCGCGCCGTTGTTTGCAATCGCTAAAAGTTTCGCAAGCGCATCGCTGTTGCCCTGCTGGGCGTTGCCAGCAAGAATTCGGATGTCCCATCGGGTTTGACCCTGACAAATCGATCCAGACAAACTCAACAGAATCAGCACGAATCGAACGATGGAGTATAGGTCTGAAATTGCCGTCACGGCTCAATTGTACAGTTCCCAGCCTTGACGCCGAACCTCGTTATCTGGTCGCAGCGATCACTTTCGGCTGGAAAAAAACGTCTCCGATCAGAAATCTACAGCCCTAAAGTCGTTCGAAATGCTGATGGCACTCAACTGGAATACAGAGAAAAACCATGAGAGACGAACGTTGACCTTGCCGAGCAAACAAATACTTTGATGGTGCGGATGGGGAGACTTGAACTCCCACGCCCTTGCGGGCACTGGAACCTAAATCCAGGGCGTCTGCCAATTTCGCCACATCCGCACGAATTTCTATTTTAGCTCACCGCCGCGATGGACATGGGGATGGTTGCCGGGGGGCGTTTCACAGTACGGCGGCGGAGGTCGACCAGGCGGGGGGATCCCTCGCCGCAGGGGCAGGAGTCGTGGACCAGGCGGCCGGTTAGGCCGGATTCCAGGCGGAGGACGGGCAAGCGGGGGTTGGCCAGGAAGCTGACCAGCAGGCGGTCGTCGTGGATCGTCTCGAAGTGGGCGGCTTCATCGCGGACGTGGAGGCCGTGGTGGATCTCGCACTCCCAGGCGAGGAGCTCGCCGTCCATGCCGAGGAACTGTTCGAAGACCGGGACCTGGTATTGGCGCCAGAGGAGGTCGGCGTCGTCGGGCGTGAGCGGGCCTTCGAGGATGCCGGTGAAGGCGATGACGGCGTTGCGGAGGGGGGCGGGGTGGCCGGCGCCGGCGCGGAGAGCGTCGAGCGGCGCGGCGAGGGCTTGGGGGGCGAAGTGGTGGAGGGCCGGATCGTGCAGCCCTTGGAAACAGCGGACGCGTCGGGACTCCTCGACGGCACGGGCGATGACGGCCGTCCGGGGGGCGGGGCCGAGAGGATAATGGAGCCGCTCGCGGATGGCCTTCGGCTTAGGTCCGGTGTAGCGTTCGGGGTGGCAGAGGAATTCGAGCAGGTCGACGATGGGGAGGTTTTCGATGCGGTGGACGGCGGGGTCATACTCGCGGGCGTAACGCGCTTGCGAGACGGCGGATTTGAGTACGCGCAGCAGCCGGGCATGGCGCTGATCCTCGGGCGGGAGCGAGCGTCCGCCGAAGAACTGCATCGGAAATCTGAGGGTCACAATGGTGTAGTGGGCACAGGTAACGAGTTCTCTCAGTACGCGGCCACATTTTTCTCCTACACTGAAGATATGAGCGGACTTATCCGTAAAATTCTCGTCGGCTTCAGCTTTACCCTAGCCATTACGAGCGCCCAGAACATCGGCTACGGAGTGAGGGGGGGATTGCCGCTGAGCGATTTCCTGAAGGCCGAGTCGAAGACGGGGGCGCTGACAAATGTCGTCAAGGGGCGGGGGAACATCATTCTGGGGCCCATGTTTGAAGTTCGATTGCCGTTTGGACTGGGGATTGAGGCGGACGCGCTGTACCGGCGGTGGGACGCCGAGGGGCCGTTGAGCAAGGGCACGGCGTCGACGTGGGAGTTTCCGGTGTATGGGAAGTTCAAGATGCCGGGGATCATCGTGCGGCCGTACGCCGGGGCGGGGATGAACTTTCAGCGGCTGGGGGACATTGGCAAGTTCATTGGCGGGGCGACGGTGGACAAGAGCCGGCGCGGGTTTCTGGGGGCGGGCGGGATTGAGCTAAAAGTGCCGCATGTGCGGATCTCGCCGGAGATCCGATTTACGCGGTGGAACGACGCGGGGCCGTTGCGATCGACGAATCAGATCGACCTGCTGATCGGGCTGAGCTTCTGAGCGACGCGGTGCGGCTGGCTCTGTTTGGCGGGACGTTTGATCCCATACATAATGCCCATTTGGCGGTGGCGCGGGAGGCGGCGGAGCACTTTGGCCTGGACCAGGTGCTGCTGATTCCGAATGCGATTCCGCCGCACAAGCAGCGGCAGACGACGGCGAGCTACGCGCACCGTTTGGCGATGGTGGAACTGGCGGCGGCGGCGGATCCACGATTTTCGGCTTCGCGGCTGGAAGAGGGGCAGGCGAAGAGTTATTCGATCCTGACGATTGAGCGGGTGCGGCAGGAGTTGGCGCCGGGGAGCGAGTTGTACTTCCTGATCGGCGCGGATGCGTTCAGCGAAATTGAGACGTGGTTCCGGTGGCACGATGTGTTGGAGCAAGTCGAGTTCATCGTGCTGTCGCGGCCGGGGTACACCTACGACATTCCGGCGGGGGCGCGGGTGCACCGGTTGGAGACGCTGCAGTTGGACGTGTCCAGCACGACGATCCGGAAGAGGCTGGGGGCGGGCGAGGCACCGCCGGAGTTGCCGCCGGCGGTGCTTAGCTATATTCGCGAGAACGGGTTGTACCGCGATTAGATGTAGGCGATGACGTCGATCTCGACGAGCGAATCGCCGGGGATGCCACCGGCGGCGGCGATGGTGGTGCGCACGGGCGGCTCCTCACCGAAGCGGCCTTTGAAGGCTTCGTTCATTTCCTTGTAGTCCTTCAGGTCGTTCAGGTAGACGTTGCACTTCAACACCTTGTTCATGGACGAGCCGGCGTTGATGAGCTCCTTTTCCACTTCGTCGAGGACGTGTTTGGTGTGCGCTTTGATGTCACCGGGGAAGTGGGCGCCTTTGCCGGCGATGAAGAGGAGGTTGCCGTAGGAGACTGCGCCATTGAACAGCGGCGCCTGCTTCGGCTTGGGGCCTTTGCGGTGGACCTTCTTCTCCGCGGTGGTCTGGCCCTGGGCGACACCGGCGGCGGCGGCGACGGCGGCGATGGATGTAAACAAAGTTCGGCGGTTGTTCATGAAATCCTTTCGATAGAATTAATCATATGCAACGCCGCGATTTTTTGACGCTGCCTTCGGTGGCTGGGGTGGCGCTTGCCGCGCCCAAGATGGATGGATTGCCGCAGTACCGGGTGCAATCGAGCTACAAAGCGGCGGCGATGCCGGGCATGCCGGGACCGTATCCGGGGCAGGTGGTGAACGTCCACGCGGCGAAATCGATTGACCCGGCGACGGACACGGTGGACCCGGTGGTGGTGGCCGAGATGATGAAGCAGGGCATGCTGGCGTTGACCGGGGAGAAGGATTACCGGGCGGCGTGGCGGCGGTTCATCGACCCGAAGGACGTTGTGGGCATCAAGCTGAATTGCAGCGGGGCGCCGAAGATCTGTTCGCATCCGGTGGTGGTGGCCGAGATTGCGAAGCAGCTGATTGCGACGGGCGTGCCGGCGAAGAATATTACCTGTTACGAGCGGTTTCAGGACCAGGTGGATTCGGCGAAGTATCCGAAGTATCTGCCGGAGGGCGTAAATGTGTGGGCGGCGAGTTCGACGCGCGACGCCATTAATGGCTATGATCCGCGGACGTATGTGGAAGTGGATTTCTTTGGGGAAGACGACACGCGATCGAACCTGGTGCGGCCGATTGCCGAGCGGTTCACGAAGATTATCAACGTGCCCAACATGAAAGACCACGGGGCGGCGGGCGTGACGGGTTGTTTGAAGAATATCGCGTACGGCAGCTTCCACAATGTGGCGCGTTCGCATCGGTTTGAGAAGACCAACACGTTCTCGTTCATCGGGACGCTGGCGAGCGTGGAGCCGCTGCGTTCGCGCACGGTTTTGCAGATTATGGACGGGCTGAAGGCAGTGTGGCACGGCGGGCCGTTCCTGCATGCCGATAAGTTCAAGTTCTATCCAGCGCGGATGATGTTCGGCACCGACCCGGTGGCGATGGACCGGTTGTTGACCGATGTGATTGAAGACAAGCGGAAGGCCGAGGGGGCGATCAGCGTCTTCAACCGGTCGATGGACTACGTGAAGAAGGCCGATTTCCGGAAGGATCCGAACACGAACAATTTCGTGCGGGAGCCGGGGCATATTGAGTTCGCCGCCGGGTTGGGGCTGGGCGTGTTCGACAAGGCCAAGATCAAGCTGAAGGAGATCAGCCTGTGACGGCGTTGCTGCTGATTGCGGCGGCGCTGCCGGGGTTGTTTGTGGATACCGATCCGGCGCCGGGTATTCGTGAGGCTGGGTTCGATTGCGTATCGATTCCGGCGGCGCGGGCTGAGGCGTGGAAGGGCCAGTGCGCGACGGTGGTGGATCCGGAGAAGGCCGTGAAGTTGCCGGCGCCCGGGGTGCGCTACCGGATGAATGAAGCACGGGCTTCGAGCGCGCCGTGGG
>CANIFK010000456.1 GCA_947466555.1 Acidobacteriota bacterium
AGTGTCCGCGCGGGCGATGGCCGGCTGAAGCTTATCCTTTGGCAATTGGATGCAAACGGCCAGTTGATCCGGCGCGGCGATAGTGCCGGACAAGCAGGCAAGATCGGTCAGCACTCTTTGACAGCGGTTCAATCGTCCGGGGATCGATCGATCCTTGTTTCGGCGATCACCACCGAAGCGGGGACGCTGAAGCTGATCACGTGGGATGTCACGCGCGAGGGGGCTATTCGCCGGGTGGCCCAGACGGGTGGAGAAGCAGGCGCGACCACGCTGCCGGCTGTTGTCGCGGGTCCGCTGAACAGCACTCTCCCCGCTCTTGGGTTAGGGGAATCGTTCCCGATTGTGACCGCGCTCCGGGCTGGCAACGGCACTCTGCTTCTCATCAGCTGGAGAGCCAATACTCCTGGTCTGACCGTGACTCTGCCACCGGGCACGGGGACGCTCCCTGGGGGCCTTTCGACGTCGACGACTTCGAAAGTCTTGTGACCGGTAGGCCCCGGCAAATCAGAACTGGAAGCGCAGATGGAAGCGGATGGCGCGGCCGTCGTTGAGCGTGTTGGTGATGAAGGCGAAGTTTGGGGATGACAACTCGGGGAAGGGCTGGGCGAACTGCGGTGTGTTGCCGAGGTTGACGGCTTCGGAACGGAAGAGCAGTTTGCGGTCCCCCCCGAGGTTGAAGTTTCGGGAGACGCTGGCGTTGACGTTGGCGATGCCGGCCTTGCGGAAGGTGTTGTTGCCGATGTTGCCGCGGTTCTGCGTGGGCTGGATGTAGGTGAATGCGGAGCGGGGAAGCAGGGCGCGGGAGGTGTCGGGGTTGCCGATGGTGCGGCCCAGGATGGAGGGATCGACGATGTTGGGCCGGTCCCCCTGGTCGCCATCGACGTTGCCGAACCCGGGGGCGTCCGAGCCGGTGATGATGCTGAAGGGGGTGCCGGTTTTGACGAGCCAGACGCCGCTGAGATCCCAGGAGCCGAGCCACTTCACCTTCGGCGTGGCGTAGCTGCCGCGGGCGAGGAAGGCGTGTTTCTGATCGAAGCTGCTGACCGATTTCACGTCGGCCCAGATGTTCTTTTCGGTTTGCGACTGGCTTTGGCGGCCGTCGTCGCCGGTGGCGGTATTGGTATAAGACGCGCCGGTGTCGATGGCCTTGGAGAGCCAGTAGGAGGTCTCCAGGCTGGCGCCGTGCCAACGGGGGAGGACGAGGGTGGCGCGGGCGGCGTCGAAGTAGCCGTGGGCGCCGTTGACGGCGTTGCGAACGTCGAAGTAGCGCGGGTCGGGCCGGCGGTCGTTGATGGTGGCGGTGTTCTGCGGAATGCCGGGAACGGCGACGGAGCGGTTGTTGTACTGGAGCAGCAGGAGTTTGTGGGCGCGGCTGCCGACGTAGCCGAGTTGGAGCTTCCAGCCTTTGGCGAGCGTGTTCTCGAGCGAGAAGCTGTAGAGGTGGGAGTAGGGGGTGGCGAGATCCGGCGAAATAGAGAGGAATGTGCTGCGGGCGTTGGGATCGGCCGGGAGGTTGAGCAAGCTGAGGAGCTTGGTGATGTCGGGCGCCTGGATTTCGAACTTGGAGTTGAGCGGCGGGTTGTAGCGGGTTTGGGAGTAAGTTACGGGGAAGATTTCGCCATAGTGGATGCTGTAGGCGGCGCGGATGACGCCGGCCTTAGTTCGCAGGGCGAGGCCGAAGCGTGGGGCAAAGTTGTTGCAGTCGCAATCGTAGGGGAGCTTGTTGAGGCCGTTGACTTCGGTGGGGGCGGTGATGGCTTCGTGGCGGAGGCCGTAGTGGAGAGTGAGGCGTGAATTGACGCGGAAATCGTCGCCGATGAAAGAGGCGAATTCATGGCCGCGGAAGCCGCGGTGGATGCTGCCGACAGAGCCGGAGAAGCGGCTGGGAATGCCGAGGAGGAAGTTCTCCATGACCGTGCGGCCGAAGTCGTTGCGGAAGTACAGATTGCCGCGGGTGCTGGAGGCTTCGGTGCCGTTCAACTGGCGGCGGCTGTAGTCGAAGCCGGCGTACCAGTTGTGGCGGCCCTTGGTTTGCTTCATTGCCGTGCCGTAGCGGAAGCGGTTCTGGGCGCGGTCGATGGGGATGTTGGAGCCGGGGCCGAGGGTGGTGATGACGTTGGAGAAGTTGACCTGCGGGCCGACGGCGTTGGGTTCGGGGACGAGGAGGGAGCCGACGCGGTCGAACATGGCGGTGGTGAGGATGGAGGTTTGAGCGGACTTGAGGAAGGCCCAGGAGAGTTGCGCGGTGTGGGCGCGGGTGGTGGTGTCGGGGTTCTGGCCGGCGACGAGTTGGAAGGCGTCGAGGATTTGGGAGGTGAAGGCGTAGCGTAGATTGAGGGAGTGCTTGGTGGTTAGTTGTTGATCGAGGCGGGCGGAGGCGTTGTTGTCGTTCAAGTTTTGCGGGGCGTTGGTGTTGAGGGCGCGTTCGTTGATGTCGGTGCGGTTGGGGAGTTCCTTGGGGAAGGCGCTGAGGTAGCGCTCGATCATTTGGCGGACAGCGGGATTGCTGGTGCGGGGCGTGCGTTCGTCGGCTTTGGGGACGACGATGTTGCCGTTGACGTTGCCGCGGAGTTTTTGCTGGCCAGCGTCGAGCGTGACGGCGGCGCCTTTCCAGGGTTGGAAGCCGATGTTGGCGCCGTATTGATTTTCGTGGGCGGGGCGGAGGGCGCCGACGGTGAAGAAGCTGCGGGCGTTTAGGACGCTGTTGCCGTGGGTTTCGAAGAGGGAGCCGTGGATGTGGGTGGGCTTGATGGGGGAAAGATGGATGGGGCTGGCTGGTTTGTTGCCGTATTCGGCGCCGAAGTAGTTGCGGTCGGCTTTGACGTCATCGATCAGCGTGGCGGTGGTGCCGAGGCGGATGTTGAGTTCTTTGAGGGCGTTGTTATCGATGAGGTTGAACTGGACGTTTTCGTTGCGGCGGGATTCGCCGGCGGCGGTGTCGGTTTTGTTGAGGAGATTGAGGTCGGTGCGGCGTTCGGCGGCGGGCTGCTCGGGCGCTGGTTTTTGTTGGGGAAATAGGATGGTTGGCGTGAGCGCCAACAGAAAGACCCGGTGTAACCGCATTGAAATAATTATACGGGCAGGGTGGCGATGGGCCGGATGTTGGCGCGTAGGGTGGCTACGAATTTGTTAGCGGTTTCGGTGAGGCGGCGGAGGAGTTCGGGGTCGCGGGCGGAGACGTCGCGGGTTTCGCCGATGTCGTTTTGGAGGTCGTAGAGGGCGCGGGATTGCAGGTGTAGTTTCCAGCGCCCTTGGCGGATGGCGAGGAGGTTGGTGTTGCTGGCCGGGCGGCCGGTTTCGGGGGTGTAGTGGATGGCGGTGTCGAAGTAGTAGAACGCGTCGTGCGGGCTTTGTTTCGCGGCTCCGGTGAGGAGGGGGAGGAGGTTGTGGCCGTCGAGCGTGCGGTCCGTGGGGAGTTTGATTTGGGCGGCGGCGGCGAAGGTGGGGAGGAAGTCGATGGTGGCGGCGATTTGGGAGGTGACGGTGTTGGCGGGTATGTGGCCGGGCCAGCGGAAGATGGCGGGGACGCGGATGCCGCCTTCGTAGACGGTGCCTTTGCCGGCGCGGAGAGGACCGGCGGAACCGGCGTCGATGCCGTAGGGGAGCCAGGGGCCGTTGTCGGAGGTATAAACGACGAGCGTGTCGTTATCGAGCTTGTGTTGTTTCAGGGCGGCGAGGATGCGGCCGGTACTTGCGTCTAATTCTTCGATGGCGTCGCCATAGCGGCCGCGGAGGGATTTGCCGTCGAACTCCTTGCCGGGGAAGAGCGGGACGTGGGGCATGGCGTGGGCGACGTAGAGGAAGAAGGGGCGAGACTTGTTGGCGGCGATGAAGCGGAGTGCTTCGTCAGTGTAGCGGGCGGTGAGGGTGGATTGATCGGGGTTGGTTTCGATGACCTCTTCGTTGCGCATGAGCGGGAGAGGCGGGAACCAATCGGGCGGGTAGTGCTGGCCCTGGCCGTCGAAGCCAGTGAGTTCGGCGCGTTCGCGGACGGCTTTTGCGGTGGCGCTTTCGGGGCCGGTGCGGGTGACCTTGGGGTGGTACGGCCACATGTCGTTCGAGTAGGGGAGGCCGAGCCAGGAGTCGAAGCCGTTGCGAGTGGGGAGGAACTGTTTCGCGTCGCCGAGGTGCCATTTGCCGACCATGGCGGTGGCGTAGTTGGCCTGTTTGAGAAGTTCGGGAATGGTGATTTCGTTGGGGTGTATGCCGGTCTTAGCGCCGGGGAGATGGTTGAAGTTGAGGCTGTTGCGGGCGGGGTACGAGCCGGTGAGGAGGGCGGCGCGGGAGGGGCCGCAGAGGGATTGGGCGTAGAAGTCCGTACAGCGGCGGCCTTCGGCGGCCATGCGGTCGATGTGGGGTGTGCGGATGTAGGGCGAGCCGTAGCAGCCGAGATCGCCGTAGCCCTGATCGTCGGCGAGGATGACGATGATGTTGGGCGGGCGCTTGGCGGCGGCCGCGGCGGCGGTGGCTGTGGCCAGGAATTGGCGGCGGGTCATTGGGGTTAGCGGCCGCCGGGCGGGCGGAGGCTGGCGCCTTTGTAGGGGTGCTTTTGCTGCCAGAGGGCCCAGTCCATTTCGAGGCCGAGGCCGGGCTTGTCGTTGAGCGTGACTTCGCCTTTGATGGCTTGGGGGAAGGTGTTTTTTGTCAACGGCGCGAAGCCTGGCGTGGCGCCGGCGTCCCATTCCTGGATGAGGAAGTTGCGGGTGGAGGCCATGGCTTGGAGCGAGGCCACGTGGGCGATGGGGCCGTAGTACATGTGGGGGGAGATCTCGGCGCCGTAGGTTTCGGCGAGTTGGGCGATTTTGCGGATCTCCGAGATGCCGCCGCAGTGGATGACGTCGGGCTGGATGATCTGTGCGCCGCGGGCGTCGAGGAGTTGTTTGAACTCGAAGCGGGAGATGAGTCCCTCGCCGCCGGCGACGGGCACCGGGCTCTTCGCCGCGATCTCGCCGAGCGCCTGCGGCATTTCGCGCCAGAAGGGCTCCTCAATAAACATGGGCTTGAAGGGGGCGACGGCGCGGGCGAATTCGAGGGCCGAGCGGACGGAGAACGTCTCCCACATCTCCAGGCCGATTTCCATGTCCGGACCGCCGCCTTTGCGGGCGGCTTCCACTTCGGCGG
>CANIFK010000457.1 GCA_947466555.1 Acidobacteriota bacterium
GAAGAGAGCGTCGACATTCACGGGGATGTGAAAGTTGCGGGTGACGCCGGCGAGTTTGCCGTCCTCTTTGCGGAAGAGCAGGAGGTGGGAGTGTTCGTGGGCGTCGACGACGTCGGTCTGGTAGAACCAGGTGACGAAGCGGGGATCGGATTCGGCAATCTGAACGGGCGGACCGAGGCGACGGGAGAGCTGGGCCGGGGTTTCGTCGAGGGTGTAGCGCAGCAGCTCGGCGGCGGCCAGCGGGGTTTCGGCGCGCAGCAGGGGCGCGGCGATGAGCCACACCCCTGCTGCCAGTAGCAGTCCTCGCATCGTTACTTCCCGACCGTGCGCGGCAGAGCCTTGCTGTTCTGCAGGAGGTCGATGAGGCGGTCGCCATCGGTGGTGTCGGTGGAGAG
The DNA here is from genome assembly GCA_947466555.1 of Acidobacteriota bacterium. GTDB lineage: Bacteria > Acidobacteriota > Terriglobia > Bryobacterales > Bryobacteraceae. Next base: position 396 of record CANIFK010000457.1, read on the forward strand.
AGCAGCGGCCATCTTGAAGAAGATGTCCGACTGGTCCATGTAGCCGGTGAAGAGATAGGCACCGGGGCCTTCGGCGGAGACGGGCACGGAGGAACCGGTGTGGTCGCCCGTGCGGAAACCGACGGCCAGGCGGCGCAAGCCGGTGCCGCTGTTGGCGGGGTAGCCGGTCTTCGTATCCATGGGGTAGGCGGTGCTGCCGAAGTAGGTGGAGTAGGTGCTGGAGGCCGGGTTGGCGGCCGAGTTCACCGGTGCAAACGTGCCAGGCATGCCGGCGGAGCCGCCGTTGTTGGAGGCGGTGGTGCTGGTGTTGATGAAGGGCAAGCCGGCGCGGGCGTTGGAGTAGGAGTCACCGTAGACGGTGAAGTCCTGGTCGCCGCCGGCGGTTTTGTACTGGATCTTTTCGGACTTGGTGCGGTTGAAGTATTCGGCATCGGGGGTGTTGCTGACGCCGATGATGTGCATGGACTGATCGTGGTCGGCGGTGACGACGATGAGGGTGTCCTTGCCACCACGCTTGGCGGCCCAGGAGCGGGCGACGCCGATGGACTTATCCATTTCGATGGCGTCCCAGATGGTGCCGCCGGCCTGGTTGGGGTGGGACTGTTTGTCGATCGACGCGGCTTCGACCATGAGGATGAACGGCGACTGGGAGAAGCTGGTGGAGAGGATTTCGATGGCCTTGCCGGTCATGAGGTCGAGCATGGGCTGATCGGTGAAGGTGCCGAGGTTGGCGAGGGGTTCGGAGGCCGGGCGCTGCATGCCGAGCTTGTCGTAGGCAACGTCCATATTGACGTCGGAGGCGGTGGTGATGCCGTTGGAATTCGGGGCCGGAGCGGTGGAACCTTTGAAGAGGCCGATGGTGGGCTGGCCATAGTTCAGGGCCTTGAGTTCGCTGGCGGTGGTGACGTAGCGGTAGCCGAGGGAGCGGAACTCGCCGATGAGGTCGCGGCCATCAGGACGGCCGGCGGCGGTGAAGGGATCGGTGCCGCCGCCAAGGATGACGTCGAAGGCCGGCCGGCCGCCGAGCATGGGGTTCTCACGGAACTGGCGGGCGATTTCCAGGCGGGCCTGGCGGAAGCCGACGTAGGCGCCTTCGACGGCGGGGGTGGCGTCGGTGACGGCGGCCGTGGTGACGATGCCGGTGCGGTATTGGTAGCGCCGCTTCAGATACTGCCAGAGGTTTTCGACGCGGGGATTATCGGTGATGAAGCCGAGGGTGGAAGCGTTCTGGAGGCCGTTGAAGCGCCAGCGGCAATCGGTGCCATCGGTGAAGGTGTTGACGGCGTTGAGGAAGCTCTTGTTGCCGGTGGCCCAGGCGGTGCCGGTGTTGGCGGAGTCGGGGACGATGGAGTCCGAGCCGTAGGTCATGGACATACCGGTGACAGGCATTTTGTCCATTTCCAGGAGGTCATCGAAGAAGCCTTCGCGAAATGCGTTTTTGCCGTTGGCGTCGAGGGTGGCGCGGCCAACGAGGCGGGCGGCGTCGCGGTAGGAGGTGCCCATGGCGTCGCCGATGAAGAGGACGATGTTGCGGCGCTGGGAGGCGGGAAGGTTGAACTCGCGGACGGAGAGGATGCGGGTGTCGGTGACGGTGGCGCCATCGGCGGTGAGGGTGACGGTTAAGGGGATGTCGCCGGGGGTTTCAATGGACTGCAGGTTGGCGCGGAGGACGAAGTCGGACGAGGTGTCGCAATCGAGTTCGGTCTTCGCGGGAGCGGAGAATTTGGAGGTCAGGTCGAGGGAGCCGGCGGTGACTTTGAGATTACTGACGGATTGGGCGTTGCGGACCTCGACGACGAGATCGATGAGTTGGCCCTGGAGGAGGCGGGTGCGTTCCGGCAGCGCGAAACGGACGTTCGGCGCGGTGGTTTGCGCGTAGGAGGAGAGGCCGGCGAGCAGTGTGAAGGCGGCCGTCTGGATGAATCGGATTGGTCGTTGCATAGATGGAGTCAGCGTCCAATCTAGCCGCGCCAAATGGCGTCTTCATCACAGTTGGCTCAATAATGCGTTACACGGATCAACGAACAGGCTGCACGATGATTTCGGGTGCGCGGCAGGCTTGACGGGTGACGTCGTTCGAGCAGGCTCGGCCCTTCATATCCTTGCCGAGGCAGACGCGTACTTCGCTGAGGAACCGGCCGGCGCAGGTGATGGAGACGGCTTCCTTGGCGAGGCCGGGGTTGGCGGCGAGGACTTCGTCCTTGATCTTCGCCGGGCTGATGGTGCGGGCGGACTTGGGGGATTGGAAGGACTTCGGAACCTTTACGCCGCTGAAGGCGGCGCGGGCTTTGCCGAAGTAGTCGGCCGCGCTCAGGCCGGTGCAGACGCCGTGCTTGTCCCATTCGTGGCGGATGAGGCGGCGGCTGGGCATGATGTCCATCATCTTTTCGACCAGGGCGTTGGAGAGGGTTTGGGAGGTGGAGCAGAACTGGGGCCAGCCGCGGTCGTATTGCGGCCAGAGGCCGTGGAGAACGAATTCGTATTGGCGCTGGCCGCCGCATTGGGTGTTGTCGCGCTCGCCGGCGGGGGAGGAGCAGTATTGCGGGGACCAGGAGAGGGAGAGGAGGTAGAAATCGAACTCGCCGGATTTACCGCGGGGTTCGTTCCGTCCTTGGCCGTGGAGGGCAGCCGCCATTAAAGTAACCAGCAATATGAGTCGCGACATAACCCTACAATGTTAGCTTGAGCGAAGCACAGATCATTGACGGGATTGCGGCGCGGTTGCGGAAGCTGGGGATTGCCGAGGGGAACGGCGTGGTTATGGGGATCGGGGACGATTGTGCGGTATTTCGGCAGAAGGGCGCGAAAACGGACCTGATCTTTACGGTGGACATGATGCACGAGGGGATTCACTTTACGTGGGACGCCGATGCGCGGGATGTGGGGCATGTGGCGCTGACGCGATCATTGTCGGACTGCGCGGCGATGGGGGCGCGGCCGTTGTTTTGTTTGCTTTCGCTGGCATTTCCGGCGGAGGCGACGCAGTGGGTGGATGGGTTTTTGGCGGGGTTTACAAAGCTGGCGGGGAAGTACCGGGTGGTGCTGGCCGGGGGGGACCTTTCGAGTACGGCGAAGATTTCGTGTGATGTGACGGTGTGCGGGGAGGTGCTGAGGGGGCGTGCGTTGCTGCGATCGGCGGCGCGGGCGGGGGAGCGGATTTGCGTGAGCGGGCCGTTGGGGAAGGCGGCGCTGGCGCTGGATACGCGCGGGCGGTTCGTGCCGCAGGCGCGGTTGGAGTTGGGGCAGGCGTTGCGGGAGCTGGGCGTGCGGTGCGCGATGGATTTAAGCGACGGATTGTCGCAGGACTTGACGCGGCTGTGCATGGCTTCGGGGTGCGGGGCGGCGTTGACGGACGTACCGATTGCCAGGGGGGCGACGTTGCAGCATGCGCTGCATGGCGGGGAGGATTACGAGTTGCTGTTCACGCTGCCGAAGGGCAAGGCGGTGCCGGAGAAGTGCCGGGTGATTGGTTCGATTACCGAGGGCCCGGTGGGTGTAGTTACGTATCATGGACAGCGGCTGGAGCCGCTGGGCTGGGACCACTTTCGACCTGCATGACACCACATATTGTTCCCGATTTGATTGAGGCGTTTCGACGCTCGAAGACGATGTTCGCGGCGCTGGAGTTGGGCGTATTTGAAGCCACGCCTACGACGGCGGAGGCGTTTGCGGCGCGGGCCGGGGCCGATGGGCGGGCGGTGGCGCTGTTGATGGATGCTTGTGTCGCCCTGGGTCTATTGACGAAGGCTGATGGCGTGTATGGGAACACGGAGGAGGCGGAGCGGTATTTGAAACGGGACAGCCCGGACACGCTGGCGGGGTATGCGCTGTATTCGTCGAATGTCCTATGGAAGCTGTGGGATCATTTGCCGGACGCGGTGCGGGAGGGCTCGCACCGGTGGCCGCAGGCGTTTGGGATGCAGGGGCCGATCTTCAGTCATTTCTTCAAAACTGACGAGGCGATGCGGACGTTTCTGACGGGCCTGCACGGGTTTGGGATGTTGAGTTCGCCGCAGGCGATTGCGGCGCATGACTTGAGTGGTGTGGCGCATTTTGTGGATTTGGGCGGCGGGACGGGGCATTTGGCGTTGGCGTTTTTGGACCGGTATCCGGGGGTGCGGGCGACAGTGTTCGACCTGCCGCAGGTGGTGCCGTTGACGCGGGAGATTACGGGTGGGCGCGTGGAGACGATGGCCGGGAACTTCTTTACCGATCCGCTGCCGGAGGCCGATTGCTACGCGGTGGCGCGGATTCTGCATGATTGGTCGGAGCCGAAGATTCACACGCTGTTGGGGAAGATTTACGCGGCGCTACCCGAGGGCGGGCGGTTGCTGATTTGCGAGATGTTGGTGAACGAGGCGCGGACGGGGCCGACGCGGGCGCTGATGCAATCGCTGAATATGTTGACGTGCACAGAGGGGCAGGAGCGGACGGCGGCGGAGTATGACGCACTGTGCAGAGCGGCGGGATTTCGGGAGACGCGGGCCGTTGTGACGGGAGCGCCCGTTGATGCGGTGCTTGCCATAAAATAACCGAGGAACTTCATGTCAGTCACTATTGAGAAACAGGAATGGAAGGGCTGGCCGAACTGCTGGCGCCTGGCCAATGGAACGGTTGAGCTGATCGTCACGCAGGACATTGGGCCGCGCGTGATGCGGTATGGCTTTGCGGGCGGGCAGAACCTGTTCAAGGAGTTCACCGACGAGCTGGGGAA
>CANIFK010000458.1 GCA_947466555.1 Acidobacteriota bacterium
ATTCGCCACGCCCGATGGCCGCTTTCTCTACTCCGTCTTCGGCGCCACGCGCGCCCTCTTCCCCACCGATCAGCCCATCAACGGCCTACCTCTCTTCACCGGCTACACCGGCCGCCCCGTCGCCATCACCTTCGAAGGCGATCTCCTCCTCGACGACTCCGTTGGCACTACCCGCCGCCTCTCCCGCTTCCGCAACGGCACCACCACACCCATCGCCTCCATCTCCAGCAACGGCACGCCATACCCACAAATCCTCTGGAACTCCGCCAAGAGCGCCCCGTACTTCAACAGCAGCGACGGCCTCTCCCAACTCCCCGGCACTCCCATCCCCATCAACCCCATTTCACCCCTCGCCCCCGGCCCCGATGGTGCCATCTTCGCCGTCAAGGACTTCCGTATCGTCCGCATCGAACCCTCCGGCACCATCACTCCGCTCAACGCCCGCAACGCCCCTCTGCAATTCCTGCTAGGTACCGGCACCCTCCGCCAGACCATGGCCTGGTCCGCCGATGGCTATCTTTACTGGCAATCCACCGCTGGCTCCATCAACGTCTGGCAAGCCGCCTCCCAAACCTCGGTCACAATCACCGCCCCGGAGTCCCGGCTCCTCTTCAACCTCCCCGATGGCTCCGTCGCCACTTGGCTCGGCCCCAACGCTCGCCCCCGCCCCAACATCGCCCGCCGAATGGTTTCTGCCTCTATTGGCCCCGAAGTCCCCCTCTTTCCCCGCGCCGACATCTCCTTCGCCGCCAAGTCCTTCTTCACCGTCAGCAACAACAAACTCCTCCGCACCACCGCATCCGGCAGCCGGCTCCTCACCTTGAGTGAAATCGAATTCCCCTTCCCGCCCTCCATCACCGGCATGGACGAAATCCCCAACGGCGTTCTCCTTGCCGTTAATGCCGGTGAAGATTTCCCCATCCGCATCGATAACATCGACCGCTGCGAATCCATTCCCGTCCCCGCCATCGCCAAGGGCGGCATCGTCAATGCCGCCAACTATCTCTACAGCGACGCCCTCGGCTCCAACGCCCTCCTGGCCGTCTTCGGAACCAACTTCGACACCCCACCCGAGTTCCGCACGCCCACCCTCTTCACATCCCCCAATCAGCTCCTCATTCAAGGCCCCACGCTCCTCCAGGAGGACGGCGTCACCTACCCCAACCCCACCAACCTCGAATGGTTCTGGCAAGGCATTCGCTTCATTGACGACAATCCGCTCACCTACCGCCTCGCCACGCCCGCCCTCTTCACGGCCAACGCCGCCGGTACTGGCCCCGCCGCCGCCCTCAATCAGGACGGCTCCATCAACACCCCCGCCAACCCTGCAGCCCCCGGCACCATCGTCCAATTCTTCGGCACCGGCTTCGGCGCCACCACCCCGCTAGTCCAGCCCACAGAGCTCTTCTCCACCACCGCTCTAACGCCCCTCCGCAACCCCGCCACCCTCCGCATCGGCGGTCGTTCCGCCGAAATCCGCTACGTCGGCGGAGCCCCCGGCCAGCGCAGCGGCGTCTTCCAGATCAACGCCGTTATCCCGCCCGGGACGCCCCGAGGCCCCCAACCCATCGAACTCACCATCGCCAACCAAAACGCGCTCTCCACCGCCCCCGTCACCATACAGGTGGCCCCCCAATAGCCCTACCCCCGCGCCAACTCCCCCGCATGCGCCCGGATCTTCAAAACGGCCGCCGCAATCTGCTCCATATCCTCCCGCGGCCCGAGTAACATCGTCTGCGTAAACCACACCCCTTCGTCACAAATCCGGTCATTCACCGGACACTCATTCCGCTCCCGCCATTCTTTCAACCGCGGCGCCGAAAACAACCGCTGATACCCCCGCCCGGCGATCACATTCTCCAAAAACGGCTGCTTATTCAAACGCCCATACCCGCTCGAACAAGGCACCCCCTCCGCCGTCAGCGCCTTCAAGAACTTCTCCCGCGGCAACCCCGCAAACTGCCGCGCATCATACCGGAACATATATAAGTGCCACGCACTCCGCGTACACCCACTCTCTAACTCCGCCGGCACAATCCCCGGGATCTCCCGCAATAACTTCGTCAAATAAGCCGCATTCGCATCTCGCGTCTTCGCCTGCAACTCCAGCCGCTCCATCTGCGACAACAACAACGAAGCCTGAAACTCCGTCAACCGCAAATTCGCCCCCTGTGCCGGCTTTACAGAAGCCCCCTTCCGCGGCGAACTATTCGTGTGATACGCATAACACCGCTCAATAAAAGCCGTGTCCGAAGAAATAACCGCCCCACCCTCCCCCGAATTCAAGTTTTTCGACGCCTGAAAGCTATAAGTCCCCGCATCCCCAATCGTCCCCAACTTACGCCCGCGCCACTCCCCCAAATGCGCCTGTGCCGCATCTTCCAAAACCTTCAACCCGCGCTTCCGCCCCACCCGCATCACTTCATCCAAGTTCGGCGGCGCCCCCGCAATATGCACCGGAACCACCGCCACCGTCCTATCCGTCACCGCGGCCTCAATCTTCGAAGCGTCCATCTGAAACGTCCGCGCATCGGAATCCACAAATACCGGCAATGCCGACTTACTCAAAACCGCATTCACCGTTGCAATAAACGTATACGGCGGAATAATCACCTCATCCCCCGCCTGAACGTCCAACCCATGCAGCGCCGTCATCAACGCCGACGTCCCATTCGCCACCGCCACGCACCCACCGGCCCCCATCAACGAAGCAAACTTCGCCTCAAACGCCTCCACCGTCTTGCCCGTCCCCCGGTACCATTTCCCACTCCGCAGAACCTTTAACAACCCGGCCTCATCGTTCCCCGCCCAAACCGGCCAACTCGGGAACGCCCCCTTCCGCACCGGCTCCCCGCCCAATAGGACCGGCTTCGAAACCGCCCCGGAAACCGTCGCCGCCGCCGCTGCCGCCGCCATCGCCGTTCGTCGTGTCATATGCCCAAAGCGTACGATGAACAAAGTGCGCCTGCAAGACCTCCAAAAACAAATCGTCAATTGCGACAAGTGCCCCCGCCTCCGCGAACACTGCCAGACCATCGCCGAAACCAAGCGCCGCGCCTACCGCGACGAAACCTACTGGGGCCGCCCCGTCCCGTCTTTCGGCGATCCCAAGGCCCGTCTCGTCATCATCGGCCTCGCCCCCGGTGCCCACGGCGCCAACCGCACCGGCCGCATCTTCACCGGTGACCGCTCCGGCGATTTCCTCTACCAGGCCCTCCACAACGCCGGCTTCGCCAACCAGCCCACCAGCACCCACGCCGACGACGGCCTCAAATTAAAAGACGCCTGGATCACCTGCCCCGTCCACTGCGCCCCGCCCGACAACAAGCCCACCCCCGAAGAAATCCGCACCTGCCAGCCCTACCTCGAACAGGAACTCAAACTCCTGAAAAACGCCAAGGTAATCGTCGTCCTCGGCCGCATCGCCTTCGACACCTTCCTGACCATCCAAGCCAAAAAGAAATCGGAATACCACTTCGCCCACGGCGCCCAATTCCCCGGCACACCCACCCTCATCTGCAGCTACCACCCCAGCCAGCAAAACACCCAAACCGGCCGCCTCACACAAGCCATGTTGACCGGCGTCTTCGACCAAGCCCGCGCGGCGTTAATATAAAGCAATGCGCAAACTCGTGTCGATCTCCCTCTGCGCCGCCCTCCTGGCCTCCGCCGCGCCGATCGACCCGCGCGAGGAAGCCTTCATCGGTAACCGCCGCGCCTACTGGGCCTTCCAAAAAGTCGTCCGCCCGCCGGTGCCCAGCGCCACTCCCAACCCCATCGACGCCTTCATCCACGAAGGCCTCAAAACCAAGAACCTCACCCCCTCCCCCGAAGCCGAAAAGCGCACGCTCATCCGCCGCGCCACCATCGATCTCACCGGTCTCCCGCCCACCCAATCCGAAGTCGACAACTTCCTCGCCGACTCGAGCAAAAGCGCCTACGACAAGCTAATCGCCCGCCTCCAGTCCACCCCAGCCTACGGCGAACGCTGGGCCCTCAAATGGCTCGACGTCGTCCGCTACGCCGATACCAACGGCTACGAACTCGACGCCGAGCGCCCCCAAGCCTGGCGCTACCGCGACTACGTCATTCAGTCGTTCCAACAGAACAAACCCTACGACCGCTTCGTCAAGGAACAAATCGCCGGCGACGAACTCTACCCCGGTCAGGACGCGCCCTTGGTCGCGACAGGCTTCCTCCGCGCCGGCCCCCGCCACGTCGTCGGCGGCAACATCGACGAAGAGATCAGCCGCCAGGAAGTGCTCCTGGAAATGACGCTCGGCGTCTCGAACACCTTCCTCGGCCTCACCGTCGGCTGCGCCCGCTGCCACAACCACAAGTTCGACCCCATCACCCAGGCCGATCACTTCCGCATCCAGGCCATCATGGCCGCTACCGATCTGAAGGAAATTCAGATCGCGCCCAGAGAAGCGCAGACCCAATACGAGGCCGCAAAAAAAGCCCACGAAGCCCGCCTGAAACCGATTCAGGACGAAATCGCCGCCATCGAAAAACCCGTCCGCGAACAGCTCCGCGAAGCCAAAAAGAGACTCCTGGCAAAGGAACTCGCGGCCGCCCTCGACATCCCGAAAGAGAAGCGCACGCCCGAACAAGAACTTCTTTTCAAGGACGCCTCGAAGCAAATCGGCGTCAGCTGGGATGAAGTGGTCAACGCCATTCCAGCCGCTCCCAAGGCCCGCCGCGCCGCTCTCCGCGCCCAGATGCACGCCATCAATCTGGACGAGCCCGAGCCCCCCGCCACCGCCTTCGCCGTTGCCAACATGGACAACGCGCCCCAAACCCACATCCTCAAACTCGGCGAACCCAAACACAAAATCGCCCCCGTCGAACCCGCCTTCCTCTCCGTCCTCGGCGCCATCGAAGCCCCCAAATCCGCCGCCGGCCGCCGCGCCGCCTTCGCCAACTGGCTCGCCAATCCGGAACACCCGCTCACCGCCCGCGTCATGGTCAACCGCATCTGGCAGTTCCGCATGGGCACCGGAATCGTCCCCACGCCGAACGACTTCGGCCAGCTCGGCGGACGCCCCTCCAACCGCCCCCTCCTCGATTGGCTAGCCGCCGAATTCGTGGCCAGCGGCTG
>CANIFK010000459.1 GCA_947466555.1 Acidobacteriota bacterium
CTCAATCCGCCACGGCCGCGGCTTGTAACCCAGCAGTGTGAACTCCACCGGCAGCCGGTCCATGTGCGTTTCCATGTAGTGGTTCACGCCCCGCGCATACGCCGCCAGCACCGCCCGGTCCTCGCCCGTCACCGTCCGCGCCCGCTGCTCGGCCAACCGCGACATCCGCAACCGCCGGAACTCCCGGTCGCTTTCCAACGCCGCCAAACCCGCCACCTCCGCCAACTCCCCCGCCGTCATCCGCCGAAAAGATTCCATCTGCCAGAACCGGTCCTGCGCCGTCACAAACCCCTGCGCAAAGTACAGGTCCTCCGCCGTCTCGGCGAAGATATGCGGCACGCCCAGCGCGTCCCGCTCCACCCGCACCCCCTTCGCCAACGGCGCCGGGATCGTCCCACTCGCCTGCGGCAGCGGCCTCCAGACAAACCAATAAACCGCGCCAATCGCCGCCAGAAGAGCGATGCCGATCAGTACGTTGATAGACTGTAGTAGCTTTCGAGCAAACACTAACTCTAAGTATGGCGGATTCAAGTTACGGTTACCGGTTCCTGCTCGTTGGCCTGATCGTCGCGGCAAACGCGTTCTTCGCGGCCGCGGAGACCTCGCTCCTCAGCTCCCGCAAATCCCGCCTGAAACAACTCGCCGACGATGGCGACTCCGGCGCCAAAGCCGCGCTCCACCTCCTCGAATATCCCGAGCGCCTCCTCTCCGTCACCCAAGTCGGCGTCACCCTCGCCTCCCTCGGCCTAGGCTGGGCCGGTGAAGAAACCATCCATCAAATCCTGATGGGCTGGATGCAGCCGCTCATGATGCCGCTCACCGAAAAGGTGATCCCAGTCTTCGCCCTCGTCCTCTCCTTCGCCCTGATGACCTACATGCACGTCGTCATCGGCGAAGTCGTCCCAAAGAATATCGCCATCGAAACGGCCGACCGCTTCGCCGTCCTCGTCGCCCCCATCCTCGTCGTCTTCGGCCGCCTCGCCGGTCCGCTCGTGTCTATCATCGAGCGCTCCTCCAAACGCATTTCCCTCCAGCTCGGTCTCAAGGGGGAAGGCGAAGGCTCCGGCGGCCACTCCGTCGAAGAAATCAAATTCATCGTCTCCATGTCGGAGTCCGAAGGCAAGCTGCCAAAGTTCCAACAACTGGCCATTCACCGTCTCCTCGAACTCGAAGAATACGCCGCCCGCGAGATCATGGTCCCACGCAGCAACATGGTCGCGGTACCGGTCGACACGTCTCTCGAACAACTCCTCGTCCTCCTCAACGAACACCAGTTCTCCCGCCTCCCGGTCTTCGAAAAAAGCACCGACCAGGTCATCGGCATCGTCCATTTGAAGGACCTGATTCACGTGCTGATGCTCCGCAAAGGCCCCGCCCAGTTCAACCTGCGCAACGTCATGCGCGTCCCGATTTTCGTTCCTGAAACCCGCTCGCTCTCTGACCTGATCGACGTCTTCCGCGCCCACAACACCCACATGGCCGTGGTCGTCGATGAGCACGGCTCCACCACCGGCGTCGTCACCCTCGAAGACGTTCTCGAACAGGTCTTCGGCGAAATCGAAGACGAACACGACATCTCCCGCCCCAAGCAGGATCGCAACTCCGCCGCCCTCGAACTCGAAGGCACCATCAACATTCCCGACCTCGCCAACCAGTACGGCGTCGAACTCCCCGCCGATGGCGGCTTTGAAACCCTCGCCGGCTACATCCTCTCCAAGCTCGGCGATCTCCCCCAAGCCGGCGTCGTCCTCGAAGACGATGGCCGCCGTTTCACCATCCTCGAAATGGAGCGCAATCGCATCGCCCGCGTGCGCGTGGAGCGCCTCGAACCCGTCGCATGACCCCTGCCGAAATGCATGCCGCCATCCGCGCGGAACTCATCACCCACGCCGAGCCCGAAAAGCTCCCCACCATGCAGCGGTTCTTCAAGGACCCCATCGACGCCTACTGCACCTACACCGTCCACGTTCGCAACCTCGCCAAAAAACACGGCGCCGAATTCGCCGCCTGGCCGGAAAAAGACCGCACCACTCTCACCCGCGCCCTCTGGTCCAGCGGCAAGTACGAAGAGGGCTCCGTCGCCATCCTCCTCTACGCCCGGATGCGCCGTAAATGCGACTACTGCGAATGGAAACTCTTCGTAAAGTGGCTCGAAAAGGACATTCACAACTGGGCCCACTGTGACACCCTCTGCGCCGAAGTCATGGGCCCGCTCCTCATCGCCCACCCCGAATGGGTCGCCGAACTCCCCTCCTGGACTGCCGCAACCCAGAAATTCAAACGCCGCGCCGCCATCGTCGTAACTCTCAAAGGACTCGCCAAAGGCCTCTTCCGCGACGAAGCGCAACAGCTAATGGCAACACTCTCCGCCGACAAGGATGACATGGTGAAAAAAGCAATCGTCTGGTTGAAAAAGGACCTCGCCAAATGAGACGCCGCGACCTCCTCCTCACCGCCGCCGCGCCCCTTCTCGCCCAATCGCAGGAATCGCGCCGCGAACTCTTCCTCGACGAATCCCTCGTCGAATGGATCCGTGGCGCCGAACTCCGCCTTGGCACGCCCGTTGAAAAGGAAGTCGTCCTCAAGCTCGACCGCCCCCACGAAGGCCCCTTCAGCGCCTATTTCACCGTCCTCCACGACAACGGCAGATACCGCCTCTACTACCGCGGCGTCCCCGAAGCCGGCAACGATGGCCGCCCCACGGAGACCACCTGCTACGCCGAATCCGCCGACGGCATCCACTTCGAAAAACCCGCCAACAACATCCTCCTCCAGGGCCAGCCGCCCTTCTCCCACAACTTCTGCCCGTTCATCGATAAGAACCCCCGCGCCACCACCCGCTACAAAGCCATCTCCGGCATCGCCACCAGCGGCCTCAAAGCCTGGGTCTCCGACGACGGCCTCAAATGGCGCGCGCTGCAAGAAGCCCCCGTCATGCCCGCCACGAAACTGCCCATGTTCGACTCGCAGAACCTCGCCTTCTACTCCGAAAGCGAAAACTGCTACGTCGCCTACGTCCGCCAATTCCGTGACCGCGTCCGCTCCATCGTCCGCGCCACCTCCACGGACTTCGTCAACTGGTCCCCCTACGTCCCGCTCGATCTCGGCGGCGCCCCCGCCGATCACCTCTACACCAACCAGCTCCACCCCTACTTCCGCGCCCCCCACATCTACGTCGGCATCGCCGCCCGCTTCAATCCCAAGCGCCAAGTGCTCACCCCCGAAGAGGCCCGCGAAGTCGGCGTCCACCCCGACTACTTCAAGGACACCTCCGACAGCGTTCTCCTCTCCACCCGCGGTGGCGACACCGTCTCCCGCTACTTCCGCGAATCCTTCCTCCGCCCCGGCTTGGGCCTCAATCATTGGGTCAGCCGCGACAACTATCCCGCGCTCAACATCGTCCCCACCGGCGAAGGCGAAATGAGCTTCTACGTCAATCGCCACTACGGCCAACCCACTTCCCACCTGCAGCGCTACGCCCTCCGCACCGACGGCCTGGCCAGCCTCCACGCCGGCTGGCGGGGCGGGGAACTGCTCACCGTGCCCGTCCTCTGCACCGGCGCCAATCTCGAGCTCAACTTCGCCACCAGCGCCTACGGCGGCGTCCGCGTCCAAGTTCTCAACGAGGATGAAACCCCCATCCCCGGCCTCGCCCTCGGCGACTGCGCGGAGATGATCGGCGACCGCATCGCCCGCAACGTCAAGTGGCGCGGCGACCTAAAACAACAAACCGGCAAACCCGTCCGCCTGCTCTTCTCCGTCAAAGACGCCGACGTCTACAGCTGGCGTTTCACTGCTTAACCAACGGCAACAACGCCCGCAGCCGCTCATCGCGCAAGTACAGCCCGCCCCACAACATCGCCCCCAACAGCGGCTGCAGAAAAAACGGATCGTCCACGCGCACATGCGTTGCCGTCGCGCCACCCAAATACCCCGTCAACAAAATCGCGCCCAGCACACTCGTCCGCGGCACCAGATAAACCGCCGTGCAGGTTAGCTCCAAAATGGCCAGCCCCACGGCCTTCCCAATCGGCCATCCCATATGGTTCATGCCCTCGGCAAAGCCCGTCGGCTGAATCACCTTCATCACCGCGCTCACCGTCAGCAACAACACAGGCGCCGCGCTCAGCGCCCGCCCCAGCCAAATTCGCGATTTCGTCATACCCCAGTTTAGAGCCACAGGAACGCCGGATGGTCCACCAGTTGCATCGCCGCCACCGCCCTCCGGTACACCGCCCCACCCTTGTCACCATTGGTGAACACAGCCACCGCCGCCCGCCGCCGCGGCTCCACAAAAACGATGTTCTTGTACCCCGCATTGTCGCCCCACTGCCACCAGAACGTCCGTCCGTCAACCGTCTCCACACCCCATCCCAACCCCCATCCCAACGCCGCTCCCGCCCCGCCACTAAACGAAACCTGCTTCTCTCCAAATTGCGCTACGCCCATCGCAGCCACCAGGAACCGCGCGTAATCAGCAGCCGAAGTCTTCAAACTCGCCGCCGCGTTGACCGCATAATTCGCCGGCAACTCCCGCCGCTTCGTTTCCCTCAAAAACGCCGCGCAATCCTCGCACGTCCACTCCTCACACGCCTTCGCGGCAAACACATCCAGCGCCGTTTTCTCCTCCTCAAAACTCCGCCGCACGCCCTGCCCATCATGCCCCGCCGCCGTCCGCTCCGCCGGCGTTCGCCACCCAAACGTGCTCGCCCCCATCCCCAGCGGCGCAAACACTGTATCTCGGATATGCCGCCCAAACGGTGCACCGGTGATCTTCTCCATCACCCGCTGCATGTACACATACCCCTCGCCCGAATAGCGGAACTTCTTCCCCGGCACCGCATCCGGTGCCAACGCCGCCCCCACTTCAAAACGCCAGTTTGGAAATCCACTCGAATGGCTCAGCGCCATCCGCGCCGTCACCCGCCCGGCCTCTGGCGAGCCTTCCATCGCCACGTAATCCCCCAACGGCCTATCCAGGTCCCAACGCCCCGCCCGTGCCAACGCCAACACCGCAAAAGCGGTAATTTGCTTCGACAAAGATGCCGCCGCGAAGATCGTCTCCGCCGTCGCCGCCCCGCCCTGCAGGAACGCC
>CANIFK010000460.1 GCA_947466555.1 Acidobacteriota bacterium
AAGGTCCGGAAATCGCCGATCACGCCATGGCCATGCTGCTCACCCTCACCCGCGGCATCAATACCTTCATCGGCCACCGCGCCACCGAAACCTGGCAGCCCCGCCCCTACCCCGGCATCGAACTCCGCGGCCGCACCGGCGTCGTCATCGGCTGCGGCGGCATCGGCTCCCAAATCGCTCTCCGCGCCTGGGCCTTCGGCATGAACATCATCTGTGTCGATCCCGAAGACATCCCCTTCTCCCCCTTCATCACCAAGGTCGTTAAGCCCGACCAGCTCAACGAAGTCGTCCCCCAGGCCGACGTCGTCTTCATCTCCGCTCCCCACACCGAAAAGAGCCACAAGATGATGGGCCCCAAGCAGTTCGATCTCATGAAGAAGGATAGCTACTTCATCGCCGTCAGCCGCGGCGGAATCTACGACATGCCCTCGCTCGTCAAGTCGCTCGATTCGAAGAAGCTCGCCGGCGCCGGCGTCGACGTCACCGATCCCGAACCCCTCCCCCAAGGCCACGCCCTGTGGAAGTTCAACAACGCCATCGTCACCCCCCACATCGCCGGTCGCTCCGATAAGGACCGCGCCCGCATGGTCGGCACCATCCAGGAAAACGTCCGCCGTTTCGTCAACGGCCAGCCGCTCCTGAACGTCGTCGACAAGCAAAAGGGCTACTAAGCCAATGGACCTCCGGTGGAGCGCCCCTGCGCGCTCCACCGGAACATTCCCCCCGCCGCCCGCGTACTATCCTGCATGCGCCCGCTCGCCCTCCTCGCCTGCCTCCCCGTCTTCGCCCAACAGCCCGACATCGAATTAATCACCCGCCAAACCATCGCCGCCGAACTTCGCCAGTTCGCCGAACTCGGGGAATTCACCTTCCAGTTCGATTCCACCGCCCGCCGTTTCTCTCGCTCCGGCAAACTCACCAGCGAAGAAACCCAGTCCGGTGAAACCTACCTGAGCCACCGCCGCAACGTCGATATCCTTCTCAACCGCAACGGAAAGCCGCTCAAACCCACCGATCTGGAAAAGCGACGCAAATCCGCCATGGCTAACCTCGAAGCCGACGCCAAGATCCGCCAGGCAAAAAACTACAAAGAAATACCCCTCGAAAACCGTCCCGGCCCCGGCTTCCGCCGCAATAAACTCGCCATGAGCGGCGTCGACGTTCTCCGCTACTGCCGCCTCCAGGCCCTCACCTGGGTCTATCTCAAGTTCGACACCTGCAAAAGCCCCTGGCCCGGCGAGGCCCATTACGCCCAAATCAAAGGCGAACTCACGCTCGACCCCGAAACCCGTGTCATTCAATCCTGGCGCGCCTACAGTCCCAAGGGAGGCCTGGTTTACGAGTACACCACCCAACCCGCTCCCGGCGGCGCCCGTGTGCTTTCCGGCATTCATCTCAATCTCCACGCCGCCCCCGAACTCTTCGACGAACCCATCGAGCTCATCTACCGCTGGTCCAAACCCCAGCGCTTCTCAGTCGCCGTCGAACAATCCATCGCCCCTCCCCAATAACCCAGATTTCCCTGGTTACCGGGTAACCGGGAAAGTCCGGTACTACGGAATTCCCCGACCGCCGCCGCTCCATCATCGGGATCACAATGTGGCCGCTCTGGTCGATAAAGCCAGAAGCGAATGCGGAAGTGGCTCATTTTCGGAGGGTGTGCGCTGGCGGCTATCGCCATCGGCCTGTTCCTGCAGCGCCCCTGGCGGCCGGACCCGGCCGCCAAGGCCTTCAAGATTGGCTACAACCACTCCCCTCCCACCTCCTACCGCGAAGGGGACAAGCCCCAGGGCTACGCCGTCGAATTGATCGCCGAGGCCTGCCGCCGCCGCGGGATTCCCGTCGAATGGCTCTACCTGCCCGACGGTCCCGACAAAGCGCTCGGTCAAGGCGAAGCAGACCTCTGGACCCAGGTCGGTGACCTTCCCGAGCGCCACGGCTACATGCACATCTCCGCGCCCTGGAACGCGGCCAACTTCTATCGCATTGTTCCGCGCGGCGCCGCCAGTACCCGTCCAGTCTCGCTTGCCATCCTCCCCCTCCCGATCTACGCCCACGTGGCCAGCACCCATTTCCCGCAGGCCGCCCAGATCATCCGCTCCGGCAATGCGGAAATCGTCCTCGCCGTATGTAGCGGAGAAGCCGAAGCCGGCCTCCTCGCTCCCGGCCGGCTCGCCCTCTCCTCTCTACAATCTGCTAAAAACTGTCTCCAACAGCTCGATTTCGTCCCCGTGCCCATGGCGCGGATGACGTGGGGCGTCGGCGCCACTCTCCAGCGTGCCGACGCCCGTTTTGCAGCCGACGCCATTCGCGACGAAATCAGCCGCATGGCCAACGATGGCACCCTCGCCACTCTCGCTCTCCGCAAATACCAGGACCCTCTCAGTGAACTCTCTCTCATCAATCAGCTCGATCAAGCCGAAGCCCGCTACTTCCGTATGTACGGCTTCTTCCTGGCGATGGCGTTCCTCGGCTGCGGCCTCATCTGGCAGTCCCGCCACCTGACGCTCGCCCGCCGTGCCGCCGAAGGCTCAGACCGTGCCAAAAGCGAATTCCTGGCCTCCATGAGCCACGAAATCCGTACCCCCATGAACGGCATCATCGGCATGACCTCGCTGCTCCGCGATACCCAGCCCACCGCCGAACAGTCGGATTACATCGAAACCGTCCAAGCCTCCGCCGAGGCCCTGTTGCAGATCATCAACGACATTCTCGACTTCTCCAAAATCGCCTCCGGAAAGCTCCCCATTCATCCGGAACCGACGGATCTGGCCCGCCTGCTCCACGACGTCCACCGTCTGCTCACCCCCCTCGCCCAGGCCAAGGATCTCGTCCTCCGTTTCGATATCGACGAGCTCCACCATCCCCATCTGCTCCTCGATGGCGGCCGCCTCCGCCAGGTCGTTCTGAACCTGAGTTTCAACGCCATCAAGTTCACCGAAAAAGGGGCCGTCATTCTCCGCGCTACCTCTGACACCTCCGGCCCCGGCCAAACGCGCGTCTCTATCTCAGTCCGCGATACCGGCTGCGGCATCCCCACGACGCAACTCTCTCAACTCTTCCAACCCTTCACCCAAATCCACCGCAATGCGTCCCTCGGCGGCACCGGCCTGGGTCTGGCCATCTCACGCCAACTGGTGCAATTGATGGGCGGCGACATTGCCGTGACCAGCGCCGAAGGCGTCGGCTCGGAGTTCACCGTCACCCTCCCCGCCGCCACCGCCACCCTCCCCGCGGAGCCCGCCACCCCTGTCACCCAATCGAGCGAACTAGCTCTCATGCGAATCCTGGTCGCCGAGGACAATGAAGTGAACCAGCGCGTGATCGTCCGCCTGCTCCAAAAGAAGGGGATGAAGGTCACGCTGGTGCCAGACGGCGCCGAGGCGGTGAAGAGAGCCCGTGACGAGACCTTCGACCTGATCCTGATGGACAACCATATGCCCGTCCTCGACGGTCTGGAAGCGACAAAAGTCCTCCGCCAATCCGGCATCGCCACGCCGATCCTGGCCTTCACCGCCAGCGCCATGGACTGGGAGGTCACCCGTTGCCGCGAAGCCGGCATGGACGACGTCTTGGCGAAGCCCGTCGACCTCCGCGCCCTCGACGAAATGCTCCACCGCTACGCCCCCGTCAAACAACCGCAATAATATGGTGTCAGACACCTCATTTTTCCGTAAAACACCCGTCACGCACCCCGAGCCGATCCATCTCCCCAACGCGCCCCAAAGGTTTCTTGTATACCTAGTTGTCTATGCCTAGACAACTATGCTTAGATGTCTAGGTATGGCGAAACCCAAAACTGACGCCCTCCAAGGCACCCTCACCCTCCTCGTCCTCCAATCCATCGCCCAAACCCCCCGCCACGGCTACGGCATCACCTCTTTCGTCCAACAAGCCAGCGCCGAACTCCTCCACATCGAAGAAGGCTCCCTCTACCCCGCCCTCCACCGCATGGAGGAACAAGGTTGGATCAAAGCCGAATGGGGCATGACCGAATCCAACCGAAAAGCCCGCTTCTACTCCCTAACCGAAAACGGCCACAAACAGCTCGAAGCCGAACTCGCAAATTGGCGCCGCGTCACCGACGGCGTCATCAACGTCCTGAGGTTCGCCTAATGTCACTCTGGTCCCGCATCCGCCAATCCATCGCCCCCACCCGCAACACGTCCGACATCGACGAAGAACTCGCCCTCCACCTCGAACTCCGCGCCGAAGAGCTGGAAAAACAAGGACTTACAAAGGAACAGGCCCGCCGCGAAGCCGCCAAAATGTTCGGCCCCCGCGCCCGCATCGTCGAGGAAACCCGCGAAGCCCACTCCCTCCAGTGGCTCGACAACTGGCGCCGCGACTCGGCCTACTCCATCCGCGGCCTCCTCCGCCGTCCGGCTTTCCTCACAACCGGCCTCGCCACCCTCGCCCTCGGCATCGGTGTCAACGTCGCCATCTTCTCCCTCCTCGATGGCCTGCTCCTGAAACCCCTCCCCGTGCCAGACGCTGATCGGCTCATGGCCTTCGTCGAGACCCGCAACGGCGACCCAACCGGCGGTAACCCATTGCGTCTAAAGGACTACTCCGACGCCATGCGTTCTCTCGCCACCACCGGAGGCTTCTACTCCGAAGGCATGGTCGTCCGCACGGCCGACGGCGCCCAGTCGCTCAAAACCCTCCGCACCGTTGGAGCCCTCGCCACCACCTTCGGTTACCGCCCCGTCCTCGGCCGCCTCCCCGGCCCCACCGAAGACAACGTCGCCCTGCTCGGTCATCGCTACTGGGAACAGGCCTACGGCGCCAGCCGCGACGTGCTCGGAAAAACCCTCCGGACCGCCTCCGGAACCATTGAAATCATAGGAGTTATGCCGCCCGAAGCGGCGCTCATCGAAGAGTACGAAGTCTGGACGCCGATGACCCAGGAGATGCAGAAGACCCCCCGCACGGCCGGCTTCCTGCAGATGATCGGACGCCTCAAACCGGCCGTCGACCTCACCCGCGCCAACGCCGAGTTGGCCACCGTCAACGCCGCCATGCGCGCCGCCCATCCTGAAGAAGATAAAGGACTTACCGTCCGCCTGACCCCCCTCCAGAGCATCATCGCGA
>CANIFK010000461.1 GCA_947466555.1 Acidobacteriota bacterium
AGATTTTCTGGCTGCGTGGGCAGCGGCGGCCGGTTTGGCCGTTACAATAAGAGATTGCCCATGCAGGTTCGAATTGCTCCCTCGAAAGCGCTTGGCGGCGCGATCCGCCTCCCTGGTGATAAATCGATCTCCCATCGATACGCCATTCTCGCCGCGATTGCGGAGGGGACAACCACGCTGAAGAATTTTTCTTCGGGCGCGGATCCCCACTCCACTTTGGGCTGTGTGCAGTCCCTGGGGATTGTGGTGGAGAAGGGGGACGGCGAGATTAAGGTGCATGGCCGCGGGTTGCGCGGGTTGCAGGCGCCGACGGGCCAGTTGGACGCGGGGAACTCCGGTTCGACGATCCGGATGCTGAGCGGGGTGCTGGCGGGGCAGCCGTTTGCTTCGACGATTTTCGGCGATGAGTCGTTGTCGCGGCGGCCGATGAAGCGGATTATGACGCCGTTGACGCAGATGGGCGCGCGGATTGAGGCCGTGGACGGGACGTACCCGCCGATTACGATTTACGGTACGCGGGATTTGAAGGCCATTGCGTACGAGACGCCGGTGGCGTCGGCACAGGTGAAGAGTTGTGTGTTGTTCGCGGGGTTGTCGTGTGACGGGGAGACCTCCGTTACCGAACCGTTGAAGACGCGCGACCACTCCGAAATTGCGATGCGCGAGTTTGGCGCCGATATCAAGACCATTGGCCGGACGACGACGGTGGTGGGCGGGAAAGAGCTGGAGGGGCGGGAGCTGTATGTGCCCGGGGACCTTGCCGGCGCCGCGTTCTTTTTGGTGGCGGCGATGATGAATCCGGACGCCAATGTCATTCTGTACGATGTGGGTGTGAACCCGTCGCGGACGGCGTTGATTGACTTCCTGGTGGGCGGCGGCGGTCAGGTGAAGGTTCTGGACGTGCGGTCTTCTGGTGGGGAATTGGTTGGCGACCTGCAGGTGCGGAATTCGAAGTTCCAGGGCGGGGAGATTTCCGGCGGATTGACGGCGGCGTTGATCGACGAGATTCCGGTGCTGGCTGTTCTGGGCGCGACGAGCGAGAACGGGCTGACGGTGCGGGATGCGTCGGAGTTGCGCGTGAAAGAGACCGACCGGATTGCCACTGTTGCGGAGAACCTGCGGCGGATGGGCATTGAGATTGAGACGGCGGCCGATGGGTTCCACATTCCGGGCAAGCAGACGTTCCGGGCGGCGGAGGTGGACAGCTTCGGGGATCACCGGATTGGCATGGCGTTTGCCGTGGCCGGGCTGGTGGCCGAGGGCGGGGAGACCGTTGTGAACGAGGCCGAGGCGGCGAGCGTTTCCTTCCCCGAGTTCTTCAGCGCGCTGGAATCGATTCGTACGTAGGTCTTTCCGATGTCTGGTGATTCTGAACTTACCGTTGAGGGCCTGGCCCACGACTTGAACAACGTATTCGAGACGCTCTCGGAGGCGGCGGAGGTGCTGGCCACCGACGGGAAGTGGACGAAGCTGGCGAAGACGATTAAGCGGAGCGTGCAGCGGGGCGAGCGGATTGTGGCGTCGTTGAGCGAGACGATCAGCGAGCACGGGGACTTGTCGGAGATTCTGGACAACGCCGCGCAGCACGCCACCGATGTGTTGACGTTCACGAAGGGCACGGCGATTCAGTATTCGCGGCAGGTGGATGTGCCCGTTTCGTTGCCCGGTTCGCCGGCGGCTTGGGAGCGGGTGTTTGTGAACCTGTTTTTGAACGCGGCGCAGGCGAATCCGCAGGGCGTGGCGGTGGAGATTGGCGCGGCGCTGGAGGGCGGCGTGATTACGCTGACGGTTGCCGATGACGGGCCCGGGATCCCGGTGGGGATCCTGCCGACGATCTTTGAGCCGAACGTGACGACGAAGAAATCGCGCGGGCGGCGGGGGTTGGGGCTGCATATTGTGCAATCGATTGTGGCCGAGCATGGCGGGACGGTGGAGGCGCGGAACCATCAGCCGAAGGGCGCCATTTTTACGGTTCGATTGCCGCAAGCCGGATTGTCGTAAACTTACGTTTCTATGGCAATTGCGATTCTGATTGCCGCGCTTGCGGGCGCGACGCTGGCGTTGTTTTTTCAGCCGCGCTGGTGGTTCCCGGAAGCCATCTCCGCGCACGCGCGGGCCTATGACGCGCATTTCCTGGTGACGCTGTGCGTGATTGGCTGCATTTTCGTGTTTGCGCAGGGGTTGCTGGCATGGGTGATCTTCCGGTATCGCGACCGGGGGCAGGCGGTGACGGGGTCGGACGGGAGCAGCGCGTTGGAGATTGCGTGGACGTCGGCAACGGCGGTGATCTTCCTGGGACTGGCGCTGGCGGGGCAGGGGATTTGGGCGGGAGTGCATTTGGAAGGATCAGACCCGCGGGCTTTGCACGTGGAGGTGTTGGCGAAGCAGTTTGCGTGGTCGTATCGCTACGCGGGCGCCGATGGGGCGTTTGGACGGGTGGACGTCAAGCAAATTGACGATGCCGGGGGGAACTCGTTTGGCATTGATGCGAAAGACCCGAAGGGCAAGGACGATTTGACGGCGGCGGTGCTGCGGGTGCCGGTGGGGCGTCCGGTGGAGCTGCATTTGAAGAGCCGCGATGTGATCCACAACTTCTTTGTGCGGGAGTTGCGGTTGAAGCAGGACGTGGTGCCGGGGATGACGATTCCGCTGCGGTTTACGGCGACGAAGACGGGGACGTACGAGGTGCCGTGTTCGGAGCTGTGCGGGCTGGGGCATCACCAGATGCGGAGTTCGCTGGTGGTGATGACGGAGGAAGATTACGCCGCCTGGCTGGCGGAGGCGCAGCAGAAGGTGGTACTGCCGTGACGTTGTTTTCGACCGACCATAAGGTGATCGGGAAGCAGTATATTGGGCTCGCGCTTTTTAGTGTTTTTCTGGGGATGTTGCTGTCGCTGGTGATGCGGTTCCACCTGGTGCATCCGGATACCAAGGTGCGGCTGTTTCAGATGCTGTGGCCGGAGGGCGCACCGGGCGGGCAGATGACGCCGGAATTGTACCTTTCGCTGATGACGATGCACGGCACGATTATGGTGTTTTTCGTGTTGACGACGGCGCCGCAATCGGGGTTTGGGAACTACTTTTTGCCGCTGCAGATTGGCGCGCACGATATGGCGTTTCCGGTGTTGAACATGCTGTCGTTCTGGACGACGGTGTTGTCGCTGGTGACGTTATTGCTGGCTTTTGTAGTGGAGGGCGGGGCGCCGCTATCGGGATGGACGGCGTATCCGCCGCTGTCGGGGTTGGGTAAGATTACGGGTCCGGGGCAGGGGTTGGGGCAGGATTTGTGGATTCTTTCGATTGCCATTTTTTGCGTGGCGAGTTTGATGGGGGCGATCAATATCATCGTCACGGTGATTGAGCTGCGCGCGCCGGGCATGGGCTATTTCGATATGCCGCTGACGTGCTGGGGCTGGTTTGTGACGGCTCTGATTAGCTTGTTTGCGTTTGCGGTGTTGCTGCCGGGGGGCGTGCTGTTGCTGTTGGACCGGGTGGCGGGGACGAGCTTCTTTATTCCGGGCGGGCTGATTGTGAATGACCAGGTGCAGGGGAGGTCGGGCGGGTCGCCGCTGTTGTTCCAGCATCTGTTCTGGTTCTTCGGGCACCCGGAGGTTTATATCGCCATTTTGCCGGGAATGGGCGTGATTAGCACGGTTTTGAGTGTTTTCAGCGGGAAGAAGGTGTTTGGGTATAAGGCCATGGCGGTGGCGATGCTGGCCATTGGCGGGTTGGGGTTTGTGGTGTGGGGGCACCATATGTTCATCAGCGGGATGAGCCCGTATTCCTCCGTTGCGTTCAGCGTGCTGACGATGGCGGTGGGCGTGCCGAGTGCCGTTAAGACCTTTAACTGGTTGGCGACGCTGTGGGGCGGGCGGCTGCGGTTTACTGCGGCGATGCACTATGCGTTGGGGTTTGTGTCGCTGTTCATTACGGGTGGGATTACGGGGCTGGTGCTGGGGCAGCCGGGGTTGGATATTTACTTCCACGACACCTATTTTGTGGTGGCGCATTTCCACTTGATTATGGGCGTGGCGGCGGTGTTTGCGATCTTTTCGGCGCTGCACTACTGGTTTCCGAAGATGTATGGCCGATTCTTGAACGAACGGCTGGGGAAGATCCACTTTTTCCTGACTTTCGTTGGGGTTTATGCGGTTTTTGTGCCGTTGCACTTTGCGGGGTTTGTGGGGAATCCGCGGCGGTATCCGGATTTCAAGGAGTATGAGTTTTTGAAGTCCGTCACGGGGCTGCATATGGGCGTGACGCATGCCGCTTATTTCCTGGCGGCGGTGCAGCTGATTTTCCTGTTCAACTACTTCTGGAGCCAGCGGCGGGGGGCGGTGGCGCCGGGGAATCCGTGGGGGGCGACGACGCGGGAGTGGACGGATGACTAATGTGGCGCGGACGGGGCAGACGCTGCTGGTGGTGGCGAGTTCGATGCTGTTTGCGGCGGTGACGAGCGCGATGGTGGTGCGGCGCGGGATTGGCGGGGACTGGGTGGCGCCGGAGTTGCCGGTGTGTGTGTGGGCGACGGCGGTGCTGGGGCCGTTGGCCAGTTGGTTGGTATTGCGGGGGTGGGTGCGGGGGGCTGTGATTGCGGGCGGGTTGTTGGTTGTTTTGCAGGTTTTGGTGTTGGCGGAGTTGCGGATGGCGGTGATTGGGGAGGCATTTTTGAGCGTGTTGGTGGGGGCGCACGCGCTGCATGCGGCGGCGGGCGTGGCGGCATTGGCACGATGGGGCGAGCGGGCGGGGCTGTTCTGGCACTTTGTGGGGGCGCTGTGGATCTACGTGCTGTTCCTGTTTGGAGTGTGGGCATGACGGGGCATAAGCGGCTGGGGATGTGGCTGTTTGTGATGAGCGACGTGCTGACGTTTGCCACGGTGCTGATTGTTTATACGGCGCTGCGGCTGGGCAATCCCGATTGGCCGCGGCCGTTTACGCTATTGCCGGCGATTCTGTTTGCGACGGGGATGACCATTGTTTTGCTGGCGTCGAGCCTGACGATGGTGTGGGCGGTGGGGGCGATGGAGGCGGGGGACCGGCGCGGTGCGGTGCGGTGGCTGGTGGTGACGATGGCGGGCGGACTGGGGTTCATTG
>CANIFK010000462.1 GCA_947466555.1 Acidobacteriota bacterium
CCGCCGCCCGGCGAATCCGCCTTCGTCCCGAAGGAATGCACCTCGAACTCCGCGGCGAGTTCATGAACCTGCTCAACCACACCAACTTCGCCCAGCCCGTCGCCGACCTCAACAACGCCAGCTTCGGTCGCATCCTCCAGACCGTCGGCTCCACCAGCGCCAACTCCAGCACCGGCGGCTCCACCGGAGGCTCCCGCCTCGTCCAAATCGGCCTCCGGCTCTCGTTCTAAGCCGGGACGACTTGGATGTCGCGGGCCAAGCGCGTAGCCACCCCTGCCGTCTCTTCGGCGCCTAGGGGGATCGCGGCAACATCTGCGAAACGGCGCTCGCCCAAATCGTCATCAGGCAACCATTCCCGGACATGTGTGTTTGGCGAACCGCCATTGTCCTAGTCGGCCGTGACTACGGTCAGCCGCTTCCTTTCCAAGACAACTCCGGTGGGGTTGCGCGCACCGCGGAGCTTCCGGTGTCCGTTCCGTGGCCGTTGGCAATGAGCGCCCCTATGTGAATCGGCCGGAGCAAGGGCGCACAGCAGAGATCTGGACCTGCAAACGTGTTCCGAAGGACGAAGCGTACAGCGGACGGGCCGCAGCGGCGCACATCCCGGGCTACTGTCGCCATGCCGGCACGAACGCCGTCGGTTCGTTGCAAAATCGGTCGTTTCCACAATCGAATCGGTACGGACACAGGCGGTTTACCAATCTACGGATGCCTGTGCCGTTGATCGCGATTTGACGCTGGGACTCGGGCCGAAAGGTGTGTATTGCCGCGGCTTCTGCGTGCGCACGCGACAATGTGGCGCGGTATGATTCGAAAGTGCAGAGTGCTCCCAAGTGGTACGTCGATTGGCGCTCGACGATCGACTTTGACGACGTAGAGTACGGAGTCGGAGGCATCCGGCTGTTGCAACCCAACGAATTGCCTGACGGGCAAGTCGGGTATGCGGTCACCGAAGACGGAGAATCGCTCTCCGGTACAGCTTCAGGCGATTGGAAGCCCGACTGGGTCGTGATAGGCAACGAGACCGCTTGTGGCGACCCGATATTCGTGTCCGACGTTGCACCGCATCCGGTGTTCAGCGCAATGCACGGAGAGGGCTCTTGGGAAGCTAGATTCGTCGCTCCCTCGCTCGGAATTTTCGCTAAGTGTCTGATCGCATTTCGCACGTTTGCGTCGGGCCGAGGCAACCCCGTTCAACTCGAGGCCAACGCGCCGTCGGTCGAGCAGCAAACAGAGTTTCTGAAGGCCATCAAAGGTCTGACTGTTGCCAACCTAGAACTGCTTGATTTTTGGGCCGTTCAAATCGAAGTTGATCTCGAGGCTCTCGATCAATCGATCGGATAGAGAACGCCTAGTCGCGATATGTAGAGGTTAGCCGTACCCGTTGTCCCATCGTACCGGGGGCCGAATCCTTCCGCGCGAGATCGAGTGCAGAGTTCTACGCCAAACAACCTGCAATGCAGGCGCAATCAGCCTGGCGAGTCCGGCGTACCCAGCGACACCCGCCACCGCTTCGTCGCCAGACTGCAGTCAGGCCTGCCTTTCAACGTGGTCCGTAGTGGCCCAGATACCAGTGGCTTTAATCAGTCCACCCAAAGGCAGCAGCCCCAACGCGCAGAATCGGCCCATCCTGATCGGCGCGGGGCCGGTCCGTCAGGACAACCTAAATCCGGACGCGGCGTTGGAAGTCACCCTCTTCGCCCCCGCCGACCGCATACTCCAGTCCGTTGGATCCACCGGCGGCTCCCGGCTCGTCCAAATCGGCATCCGGCGCTCGTTTTGAGCCCGGTAGCGATGTCAGTCACAACACAACAAGCGTATTGCTATCAATAGCTTAGGCTGTGTTCCCCGGGGGATTTGCTTGACAACTTGATATAATGAAATTTAGGGGCAGTCAATCTCGGCATTGCGCCAACCCGCCCGGGCGGGACCGCAACAGGCTGTATAGGTGGATATAACCCAAAAGTTGTTGAAAACAAAGGGTCGGACCCCAAATCCGAGACCCAAAAAACCAACCATAAACCCACCAAAAACCCAAGCTATACCCACGAATAACCCGACGTATCCCAAGGTGTCTATTTAGCCACCCCTGCCACCGCCAACCGTAGCTCCTCTGCGATCATCGCCCCCGGATGATACATCCGCACAATGCCCTTCCCATCCAACAGAACGAGCGTGGGCGTTGAACTCACCCCATACACCCGGAAGTTCTCTTCACTCACCGGAATCGGCACCCCGTTCAGCCACGGATAGTACTCTTTCTGAACCGCCGCGATGTACCGGGTCTCCACGTCCTTCGGAGCCTCCTCCCCACCGGCGACATACCCATACCGCTGCGTCGGAGCCACCACCTGCAGCGACGGAAACTCCTTCCGCAGCGCCTCGATAATCGGCCCTTGGGCTTTACAGTCGACGCACCAGTGCGCCCACAAAAACAGCAACACCGGCTTGCCATTCGCCTCCAGCGATCCGTTCTCCAACCGCGGCGCCTTCTGCCCCACCAGCGAAAGCAGGTGCAGGTTCTTCTGAATCCGCATCCGCATGGAGCTTTCCTTCCACCGGGCCAACTCGTCCTTGAGGAACGAAACCCCCTCGCTCCGCCGCCCGCTCCCGGCCAGCGCCTGCCCCTGCACTTCGATCGAAGCACTCAACGCCAACGGCAGATTCGGCTCCGCGTCGATCGCCCGAGTCTTGAGCATCTCCAGCGCCATCCGCCGCGTCTCCGCGGCATAAGTCAGCGCCTGCTCCCACTTCTTATTCGCCTGCGCCCCCCGCCCCAGCCACGAGTGAGCGAGGATCAGTTCGGCGGTCCAAGGCCCAAACCCCCGAGCCTGTTGCAACCGCGCCTGGGCAGCGGAAAAGTCCCCCGCCTGTGCCGCCCGCCGAACATCCTGAACCACCTGCGCCGCCATCACCCCGGCAGCCAAAACGATCAACGCAAGGAGCCTCATCGCTATAGAGTAACCCACCCCAACGTGGGCAACGAGCCGCTACAGAAGCCCCTTCCCCTTCAACCACGCAATCGACGTTTCCAAATCCTCCCGCTCCAACCCCGCTGCCCGTTCCTTAGCAGGCGCTGGCCGGTTCTCCCGTGCCTTCCCCGTCTCCGCAATCGCCGCGAACCGGGCAAACTCCCATGCCGGGGTCGTCCGGAACGCCTTCCAAAAATCAGGCTGCAAATACGGGAACGGTCGCGTCCCGGTCACGATGATCTCGAGCGACATCGCCTTCCCCGGACACAGCGCCGCGAACTTCCGCACCCACCCCTCAATGTCCACGTTCCCCTCGCCCATCCGGGTCCACTGCATCGCCGCGCCCTCCGGCGTCCGCCATACGTGGCTATCCCGGACATGCGACGTCAGCACGTACGGCGCCAGCGTTTCCAACGTCACATGCGGGTCCTCAATCGCCCACGTGGGGTTCCCGGAATCGATACAGGCACCTACAAAATCGGTCCCCGCCGCCTCGATCAACATCTTCAACTCGCGCCCTTGCAGGTCCCCGCCGTGGTTCTCGATGGCGATCTTCTTCCCCGCATCAATCGCCCGCGTCCGCACTGCCCGCAGCGTCTTCACCGTGTTCTCAATATGCTGCTCCAACGGCACCGCCGACGCCCGGTCCCGCCAGTCCCCCAACACCGCCCGCACCAACGGCGCCCCGGCAATCCGCGCTGCCTCGATCATCCGCGCCAACTGCTCCTCGGCCGTACCCAGTTTCGGGTCGAACCGCGCGGCCGTCGGGCAGATCGATAGCATCCCGATCTCGAGCTCAATCCCCAATCCCCGCGCGTGGTCGCGCACCTTTTCCAGATGCGCCTTCTCCAAGCCGCCCAGGAACCGGATCTCGGAAAAATGCACCACTTTCGCGCCCTGTTTGGCGCAGTAATCCAGGTGCTCGAACGCGGTCCATCCCTGGGTCCGCAGGCTGAAGAGATCAATGCCAAATTTCAAGTTGGGGCTCCTCCCTTGCGCCATCAAGGCGGCCGGCGCCGCCGCGAGGAATGTCCGGCGTTCGATAGTCATCGCCTTCTATCTTATCCGCGCAGCGAGGCCACTAATTCAACAATCCGGTCCGCGCCCAACCCTTCGCCCAGGTCGAACCACAAACGGCGCGAAGCTCCCGCGCCAATGGCCTCCAGCGCGTCTTCGGTCAGCGTCCCGTACCCGGTGATCCCGATGATCGCTCCGTACTGCCGCGCCGCCTGCTGCAACGCCTCCACCCGCTGGCGCAACTCCGCCAAGGGCTTCCCCGCCGCCTTCCACTGCACGCTCGACAGAATCTCTTTCGGCCACCCGGCCATCTCCGCCAGCGTCACCGGATACGGCGCATCCGCGCGCAGCCCGATCTCCACTTCCACCACCTGCACGGCCCGGCCGGCGGTGCGCAACCGCTCCAACTTCGCGCCCAGTTCTTCGGCCTTGGTGAATACGCCCGGGGCGTCAAAGCGAACGTCAATATCGTGCGTCCGCCCATGCAGCTTTCGCAACATGTCGATCCGATCGTCGAGCTCTTCTTCGCTCATCGCCGACGCATCGATGCGCGTCCGCGATGCCTCCCGCAGGGCAAACCCTTCGCGCCAGCCGTAGCGAATGGCGCCCCACAAACCCTCTTCCACCGCGCCCGTCCACGCCGCCACCGACAGCCCGTATTTCCGCTGCACCGCCCGGAACTGGCTGAACGCCGTATCGGCATCCGCGGCCGCGGCGATGAACAACGTGTCCACCCCCTGCGCCCCGGGTTGTACGCCGCGATCGAGCTGTTCGGCGTAGGTCCGGATCCGTTCGGCATCGGTGGGCCCGAAAGGGCTTGCGTTCACCACAATCTCCACCCCGCGCGGCGTCCGCATCCGCCCCACCAGTTGCGAATGGGGGAACAGCGCGCTCCCGGGCGCAGTCGCGTGGGCGATCTGCAATAGAACCGGCGCCTTCCCATCGACGGCGACAAAGTACGTCGACTTCGCCACCGGGTCCGCCGCCAGCGACCCCCAGTAGACCGTCATGCCCTCAAACGCCAGCGACGCCGCGCGCGAGGCCAGCATTCGCCGCAGCGCGTCATCCACCGCCCGCCCTTCGGCGAACTGAAAAATCAAGTC
>CANIFK010000463.1 GCA_947466555.1 Acidobacteriota bacterium
CAGGCGAATTGCCGGGGCGGCGTAGAGGTCCCGCGGGCGATTGGAGATCTGTTGGAGTTACTGCTGGCAGTGACCGACAGCGACGCGGGTGAGATTGAAGAACAGGCCGACGGCACGACGGTGGTGGCGGCCGGCCGCGGGACGCCGGCGGCGGATGGGCTGGCGTTGGCGCTGGAGGCAGGCGACAGCAGAATCGGCACGGCGCGCATCAGCGGGAGGCCGGGCGGCTACGACGAAGCGTTGCGGCAGAGCCTGGAACCGCTGCGCGTTGCCTGCGCGAGCCTGTTGCAAGCGTGCCGGCGGCGACGGGAGCGGGAACGGCTGGAAGACCGGTTTCGCGGGCTGGCCGAGGTGTCCGATGAGTTCCTGTGCACGGTGGACGGCACGGGCAAGGTGATTGAATGCAATGCGGCGTTTGCGCGCGCGCTTGGGTACACGACGGACGAACTGCTGGCACTGCCGCAGTTATACCTTTCTGGCGTACGGCACCGGCAGACGACGACGGCGGCGATGCGGGAGGTGTTGGAGGGAAAGATCGTACGGGGGGTGCAGTTGGCGCTGCCCCGCAAGGGTGGGGAGATTTTGTGGACGTCCTGGAATGCACGGACCGAGCGGAGCGAAGCGGGGACGATTTTCTGCGTCGGGCGAGACATTACCGAGGAACGGGCGCAACTGGAACGGATCCGGACGCTGGCATTGATTCTGGAACGGACGGACACGGCGGTATTGTTGACCGACGTCGACCACCGGGTGGATTGGGCGAACGAGGCATTTGAACGGTTGACGGGATTCACGCTGGAACAGTTGCGAGGGCGGCGGTATTTGGAGTTGGACGGGCGATGCAAGGATCTGGGGGTTCTGGCGCAGTTGGCGCGAGGGGAAGCAGTTTTTGGGGAGACCCAGGGCCAGAGGAGAGATGGGGGCACGTACTGGGCACAGTTCGAGGTGCGGCCGCTGCGGGATGACGCGGGACGGATTACGCACCACGTGAAGTTGCAGACGGATATCTCGGAGCGGAAGCGGTCCGAGGCGCAAGTGGCCACGCAGCGGGCGCTGTTGGAGCGGACGGGCGAGTTGGCAAAGATCGGCGGGTGGGAGTACGACGTGGCCCGGAGCGAGTTGGTGTGGTCGCGGGAGGTGTACCGGATCCACGATGTGGAGGAGGGCACGCCGGTGACGCGGGAGATGTCGAGCCGGCATTACCACCCGGAGACGGCGGAGGAGGTCCGGCGGCGAGTGGACCTTGCGATTTCGGAACTGTTGCCCTTTGATATTGAGTCGGCATTTATGAGCGAGAAGGGCCGGCCGCTGCGGGTGCGACTGGTTGGTACGCCGGAGGTGGAGGCCGGGCGGTGCGTGCGATTGGTGGGCACGCTACAGGACATCACGAAACAGTGGGAGGCCGAGGAGCGGTTGCGGCTGGCGTTGCGGGCATCGGGGCTGGCGACGTGGACGTGGGATCTGGACAAAGACGAGATTCTGTGGGACGAGGCGATGTATCCGCTGCATGGGTTGAAGCGGGATGGGCCGATGACGCCAGAGAAATTTGGATCGGCTATCCGGCCGAGGGACTACCGCCGGTTCTCGTCGATGGCGCTGCGGAACTTCCTGGGGCAGGACGAGTTGCAGTTTGATTATGAGATTTGGAGTAGAGGGGAGATCCGGTATTGCGAGGGGCGGGTGCTGGTGCAGCGTGCGCCGGACGGGCGGGCGCGGAACATCATTGGCGGCTGCCGGGACACGACGACACGGTGGCGGGCGGAGAAGGCGGCGGCGGAGCATTTGGCCGAATTGGAACAGGCCAGAGAAGAGCAGACGGCGCTGAACGTGGAGTTGCAGGCGGCCAAGGAGCGGGCGGAGAAGGCCAACCGGGCGAAGGGTGAGTTTCTGGCGGTGATGAGCCACGAGATCCGGACGCCGCTGAACGGGATTCTGGGCATGAGCCGGCTGTTGGCCGAGAGTGATTTGCCGGACGAAGAACGGGAGATGGCCGGGACGGTGGTGCGGAGCGGCGAGGCGCTGCTGGGGATAATCAACGACATTCTGGACTTTTCGAAGATTGAAGCCGGCAGGCTGGAGTTGGAGAACGAGCCGTTCGGGCTGTATCGGATGGTGGAGGACACGGCGGATTTGTTGCAGCCGCGGGCGGCGGAGAAGGGGTTGGTGCTGGGGGTATTGATCTGTCCGACGGTGCCGGCGGAGGCGCGCGGGGACGCGGGGCGATTGCGGCAGATTATCTTGAATTTGCTGGGGAACGCGGTGAAATTTACCGAGCGGGGGACGGTGACGCTGACGGTGAACACAGTGCGTCCGGGCGAGGTGCGGTTTACGGTGCGCGATTCGGGGATCGGGATTCCGGCGGGGCAGATCCACCGGCTTTTCGACAGTTTCACGCAGGCCGATTCGTCGACGTCGCGGCGGTTCGGCGGGACGGGACTTGGATTGGCGATCAGCAAGGAACTGGTGGAGCGGATGGGCGGGCAGATGTTCTGTTCGAGTGTATTGGGAGAGGGGTCTGTGTTTTCGTTTCACGTGCCGCTGGAGCCGGTGGCGGAGGCGACGGGGGCGGCGTTACCGGAGCGCTGCGAAGTGCGAATGCAGGCGGGGCCGGTGCGGCGGCTGGTGGGGGATATGTTGGAACTGGCGCATGTGGAGGTGGCCGATGGCGGGGATCCGGTGATCTTCGACGAGGCCAGTTTCGTACCGGAGGCGGGACGGCGGGCGGTGCTGGTGGTGCCGGAACGGCGGCACTTGGAGCGGAGCGGGGTCACAGTGTTGACGCAACCGTTGAAATCCCGGGCGCTGGCGGCGGCGCTGTGCGGGATGGCGGAGGAGCCGCACTGGGTGGGGCCGGCGGCGACGTGGGAACCGGTAACGGGGGTGGCGGTACTGCTGGTGGAGGACAATCTGGTGAACCAACGGGTGGCGCAGAAGATGCTGGAGAAATTGGGCTGCCGGGTGGCGGTGGCCGGGCACGGCGGGGAGGCGTTGGAGCGGCTGGCGGCGGAGCGGTTTGACGCTGTGCTGATGGATTGCCAGATGCCGCATCTGGATGGGTTCGAGGCGACGCGGCGGATCCGGCGGATGGCGGGATTGGCGGAGCTGCCGGTGGTTGCGTTGACGGCAGCGGCGTTTCCGGAGGATTTGAGCCGGTGCCGGGAGGCGGGGATGGACGATCACCTGTCCAAACCGGTTACTTTGGAGAGTTTGGCGGGGGCATTGCGGAAATGGGTACGGACTCTGAGAGAATAGTAGGTTCATGTTCCGTTTCGAAACTGCCGGCGAGTCGCACGGCGAATGTTTAGTGGCGACCCTGACGGGTCTGCCCTCCGGCGTTCCAGTGTCCCTGGAGCGCGTGAATCGTGAATTGTGGCGGCGCCAACAAGGGTTTGGGCGTGGCGGCCGGATGAAGATCGAAACCGATACGGTGGAGATCGTCGCCGGGGTGCGCCATTCGCAGACGATTGGCGCGCCGATTGCGATGATTATTCGCAATAAGGATTGGAAGAACTGGCTGGAGCCGATGGCCGTCGAGGACTTCGAGGGCAGCGACGAGAAGCGGAAGAAGGTACTGCGGCCGCGGCCGGGGCACGCCGATTTGGCGGGCATGATCAAGTACAACTACCACGACGCGCGCTACATTCTGGAGCGGGCGAGCGCGCGGGAGACGACGGCGCGCGTGGCTGTTGGGGCTGTTGCCAAGGAACTGCTGCGGGAGTTCGGCATTACGGTGTTGAGCCACGTGATTGCCGTGGGCACGGAGAAACTGGGCCGGGCGGCGACGTGGGACGAACTGGTGGCGCTTTCGTTGAAGGAAGAAGTGCTGCTGGGGTGCGTGGATCCGGAAGCCGAGCAGCGGATGAAGGCTGTTGTGGACGAAGCCTATAAGACCGGTGACACGGTGGGCGGCGTGTTTGAGGTTGTTGCGCATGGGCTGCCGATCGGGCTGGGTTCGCACATTACGTGGGACCAGCGGCTGGACGGGAAGTTGGCGCAGGCGATTGTTTCGATGCAGGCGGTGAAGGGCGTCGAGATCGGCTACGCGGCCGAGGGCGCCGAGGCGTTTGGGTCGAAGGTGCAGGACACGATTCACTACAACAAGGAAGACCGCGCGTTCTTCCGCGGCGCCAATCGGGCGGGCGGCTTGGAAGGCGGCATCACCAACGGGCAGGACCTGCTGGTGCGCGGGATGTTGAAGCCGATTTCGACGTTGCGGCGGCCGTTGGAGAGTGTCGATATTGTCACGCGCGAGGCGGAAAAAGCGGCCTATGAGCGCAGCGACGTGGCGGTGGTTCCGGCGGCTGGCGTGATTGGCGAAGCGATGGTGGCGATCGTGCTGGCGCAGGTGTTTTTGGAGAAGTTCGGCGGCGACTCGATGAAAGAGACGCGGCGGAATTATGATGGGTATTTAGAGCAGGTGCGAAATTTCTAATGGTTTTAGGGATACGGAAATACGGTGATGCGGTGTTGGAGACGCCTTGCGAAAAGGTGGCCAACTTCGGCAGTAAAGAGTTGAAGACGCTGGTGTTCGACATGTTCGAAACCATGTACGCCAACAAGGGCGTGGGACTGGCGGCGCCGCAGGTGGGCGTGCTGCAGCAGGTGACGGTGATCGACACCTCGGCCGGCGAAGTCGAAGAAGAACGGCTGGTGCTGATTAACCCGGAGATTGTGCATCTGGACGGGCAGCAGCTGGGCGAAGAAGGATGCCTGAGCATTCCCGGGTTCCGCGAGGATGTGCGGCGGGCGATGACGGCCAAGGTGCGGGCGTTTGACGTGGATGGGAACGCGTTTGAAGTGACTGGGGAAGAGTTGCTGGCGCGGGCGATGCAGCACGAAATCGACCATTTGCACGGGATTTTGTTCCTGAAGCATCTATCGCCGTTGAAGCGGGATTTGATTCGCCGGAAGATTTCGAAGCTTGTGAAGGCTGGCGAGTGGTAGTCGTTTTCATGGGGACGCCGCTGTTCGCGGTGGCGTCGTTGGAGGCACTCGTTGCGGCCGGGCATACGGTGGCGGCGGTTTATACGCAGCCCGATCGGCCGAAGGGCCGGGGGCAGGAGCTGGCGATTTCGCCGGTGAAGGAAGCGGC
>CANIFK010000464.1 GCA_947466555.1 Acidobacteriota bacterium
CCCACGAAAACCGCTCCCGCCCCGCCTGCATCATCAGCAAATCCGCCACCAACCGCGCATGCCGCCCATTCCCGTTCGGAAACGGATGAATCCACACCAGCTTGTGATGCAACCGCACCGCAATCTCATCCATCGGGTAGCTCTCAAACTCCAGCCACGCCTCGCAATCCTCCAGCGCCTGCCGCAACGCCACCGGGATCAGCCAGTGGTCAATCCCAATATTCCGCGCCGAAGTCCGAAACCGCCCCGCCCACCGCCACACATCCCCAAACATTCGCTTATGCAAACCCAGGATGAACTTCTCATTCAAGATCGCCCGCCGCCGCGCCAGCGCCCAATCCTGCCCCCGCAAAATGTTCGCCTGCTCCGCCTCGTCCAAATCCCGCCGGTAGGCGATATGCACGGGAATCACATCCTGCATCTCCTCCCACGTGAGCGGCGTCGCGCCCGCCGCATGGCGAAACACGCCGCTCACGGTTCATCCCAAAGCCGCCGCGGATTCACCTCCCGCAGGAACTCATCCACCAGCGCCTCCAGGTCCGCCTCCGGTACCGCCTGCCCTTCCAGCAACATCGAATGAGCAATCGGGTCCCGCCGCCGTCGCAACACCGCCAGCGCCCGCTCCCGAACCGTCTTTTCCAACGGCTTGTTCGGCACCAGCGCGTACACCAGCGTGCAATCCATCGCCGCCGCCACCCGCCGCAGCGTCGCCAGCTCAATCGTTCCCTTCGCCTCCGATTGCTCCAGCGCCGTCACCGATGGCTGCGTAATCCCCAGGCGCTTGCCCAACTGAGCCGACGACAATCCCAGCCCATCCCGGATCGCGCGAATCCACCCTCGCACTGGCACCGCGAACCGCGACGCCGGGCCGATCTCCCGAACCCGTTCATCCAGCCGCATTCGCGGCAGCCCGCTTTTTGCGCGTCCAATCATAGCTCACATCCTATATTATCTTTACATACATATCGACTATATTCAATATAATTCCACCAATAAATAGATCACAACCTATCATAAAGCTTTTCTCCGGAAGCTTTCGCAAACCGGCCGTTCAATCTTGCCTGGCCGTTCTCGCTTCCAAATGCCAATTCGTCATCCAGCCTAAAGAACCCCCAATCCGCTTCCGATAGTAAAAAACAGATGCGGATCTCGCGCCGGCACTGCCTCGCTGCCCTAGGCCTCCACGCCGGCTGCGGTCGCCCATCCCGCCAATCAACATCAACAATCGAACATCCCGATCACGCCCGCCTCCACCTCCGCCGCACCACAACCCCCATCCAGAAACCAGTCACCAAACTCGGCGGCCAACCCGTCTGGGTCGACACTCCCGCCTGGCCCCAATCCCGCAAACTCGGCATCCCCATGCTCTTCATCGGCCAGGTCGTCATCGAACCCAGGCTCTTCCAAACGCCACCCGGCCGCATCGCCTACATATTCATCACCGGCGATCCCCGCGCCGACGAAACCTGGGAACCTCGCGGCGGTGAAAACGCTGTCATCATCCAGCAAACCCAACCCGGCCGCCAACCGGTCACCTCCGACGGGCCCAAACTCACCGAAACCATCTGGCGAGATGGCAAACCGATCCAACTCGACGTCGAACTCGAAGCCACCCTCGAATTCCGTGCCGAACCCGAACACATCGAAATCCCCACCACCCAACTCTCCCCCAAAGCCCGCCACAAACTCGGCCTCCAACTCGCCATCAACGAACAGAAGATTGGCGGCGCCCCGCACTGGATCCAAGCCGGAGACCGCGCCCCCAAAGACTTCAAACTGCTTCTGCAACTCAGCAACTATCCCGTCACCGACGACGCCAGCGAAGACAACCAACGCATGCTCAACCCGAACTACAACTTCGGCACCGGCACCGGCTACGTCATGATCAACGCCGCCGCCACCGAAGGCGTCCTCCTCTGGGAATGCGACTGATCGCCCCCCACCTGCTAAACTAAAAGGCACCACAGTCTCCAGGTGGGCAGTGTCCGCCCCCGCCCCTCCCAGTCGCAGCTTTGCCTTAAGGCCAAGATTGCCTTGCCATTCCACCCAGCGAGGTATTTCATGCGACTATTCATGACGCTAGCCCTATTTACGCTAGCCCTCTCCGCACAGACGTTCCGCGGCAACATCGCCGGAATCGTCCAAGATCCCTCAGGCGCCGCCGTCCCCAATGCCGCCGTGAAACTGGAAAGTCCCGCCACCGGCCTCACCCGCGCCGTTCTGGCCAACGCCACCGGCGACTTCTCCATTCCCGAACTCCCCACCGGCAAATACACCGTCTCGGTCACCCATCCCGGCTTCGAATCGAAGAAGGTAGACAACGTTGAAGTCGTCGTCTCCCGTACCACGAACCTCACCCTCACCTTGGGCGTCGCCAGCCAGTCTTCGCTCGTCGAAGTCAACGCCCAGGCCGTAACGCTCGAAACCACGTCCACCGCCCTCACCGGCGTCGTCGACACGCGCACCGTCAAGGATCTCCCCATGAACGGCCGCGACTTCCGCCAAATGCTCAAACTCGCCCCCGGTGTCAACGCCGCCAATAGCTCCGTCAACGGCATGCGCACCTCCGGCAATAACTATCAAATTGATGGCGCCGACAATAACGACGCCTTCCACAACTCCTCCGCCGTCAACCAGGGCGGCGTCGCCGGCATCGCCGGCACCCTCCTCCCCATCGAGGCCATCGACCAGTTCTCCATCCAAACCAACGCCAGCGCCGACGTCGGCCGCAACGGCGGCTCTTCCGTCAACCTCGTCATCAAGTCCGGAACCAACAATCTCCACGGCTCCCTCTTCTACTTCAACCGCAACGAGGCCCTCGCCGCCGCCTCCCCGCTCCAGCCCGAAGGTGCCAAAGCCCGCGCCATTCGCAACAACCAGTACGGCTTCTCCGTCGGCGGTCCGGTCCTGAAGAACCGCACGTTCTTCTTCCTCACCGGCGAAGGCCAGCAGGCCAAGGCGGCAAATTCCGCCCTCGCCACCGTCCCCTCCGACGGCTGGGTCAGCGACGCCCGCGCCCTCATGGCCACCTACGGCGTCCCGGTCAACCCGCTCGCCACCAACATGCTCACCTTCTGGCCGTCGCGCATCAAGAATGCCGGCAACAGCCTCAACAACTTCTTGAATGCCGACCCGTCGGACTACAACAGCTACAACGGCATCATCAAGATGGACCACCGCTTTAACGACAAGCACACCGTCTCGGCCCGCTACTTCGGCGGCACCGGTGCCCAAACCGCCCCCACGAACTCGCAGCTCGCCGAATACTTCCAGGTGGCCCCCAGCCGCATGCACAACGTCTCCGTCGTGCTCAACAGCGTGCTCTCCCCCCGCATCGTCAATCAGCTGACCCTCGGGACGAACTTCTTCCTCCAGGTCTTCAACGACGCCGACACGTCCATCGATCCCGTCGCCCTCGGCCTCAACACCGGCGTCACCGAAGCCTCGCTCCGTGGCACGCCGACGACGACCATCAACGGCTTCACCCCCGTTGGCGTCACCCAGCCCCTCGGCCGCATCGACACCACCGGTCACCTGACCGACAACCTCTCCTACACCCTCGGCCGCCACACCCTCAAAATCGGTGGCGAATACCGCCGCGCCCAGCTCGACGTCTTCTACGACACCAACAAGCGCGGCTCCTTCGTCTTCGACGGCGCCCGTGGTCCCTGGGCCTCCTCTTCCGCCAACGGCAACCTCAAAGCCATGGCCGACTTCCTCGCCGGCTACACCAGCTCCAACTCCGGTGCCCAGATCGTTCGCGGTCAACTCCAGCGCGATTACGTCCAGAACTCCTTCGACTCCTGGATCCACGACACCTTCCAGATGACGCCCACCTTGAGCATCAACTTCGGCGTCCGCTTCACCTACCACGGACCCTTGAGCGACAAGAAGGGAACCCTCTCCACCTTCGTCCCCGGAAAAGGCTTCATCGGGCCAGGATCGGGCCTCGATACCCTCTACCCGCGCGATCTGAATAACTTCACCCCGCGCGTCGGCTTCGCCTGGACGCCCAAGAAGAATGGCAAAACCGTCCTCCGCGGCAGCTTCGGCTTCTTCAACGACGTGCCCCCGTTGAACTTCATCGTGGCCAACACCGGCATGCCCAACGGCGGCTCCGCCGGCGTCCACGCCAACCCCGGCGGCACCGCTCCGGTCTACTCCATCGCCCTCAGTTCCATCAACCTCACCAGCGGCACGCCCATCTTCGGCACCGCCACCCCGCGCCCGCCCTTCGGCGCCTTCTCCATGAGCCAGGACTTCCGCACGCCCTACGTCATCAACATGAACCTGAACGTGCAGCAGCAGCTCACCGCCGGCACCATCCTCCAGGTTGGCTACGTCGGCTCCCAGGGCCGTAAGTTGAGCCTCCTGCGCAACATCAACGCCCCCGTTCCCGGCACCACCGGCACCGTCCAGAGCCGCCGTCCCTTCAACGGGGCGTATCCGGATCTGGCCGCCATCAACGAGCTCAACTCCATCGCCAACTCCAACTACAGTTCCATGCAGGTCCAGCTCCGCCAGACCATGTGGAAAGGCCTCACCGGTGTGCTCAACTACACCTGGAGCCACGCTCTCGACAACGGCTCGGACGTCCGCAACAACCTGCCGACGAACTCCTACGACCTGCGCAACGAGAAGGGCAATTCGTCCTTTGACACTCGCCACATGATGACGGCCTTCATGAGCTACGAAGTCCCCGTGTTCGGCAAGGCAATGCCGCTGCTCACGAAGGGCTGGCAGCTGAACTCCCTCTTCACCGCCCACGGCGGCCAGCCGCTGAACCTGCTGGCCGGCACCAACATCAGCACCTCCGGCGATGGTCGCGACCGCGTCAACGTCGTCGGCGATCCCTTCGCCAACGTCGTGCCGCTCGTCAACACCCGTTCGGTGCGCTACTTCAACCCGGCGGCCTTCGCGGCGCCGGCCGCTGGCACTTTCGGCAACATCGGCAGAAATGCGATCTACGGCCCCGGCTTCGGCGCCATCGATTTCAGCATCTTCAAGCAGACCCCGATCACCGAAAAGATCTCGACGCAGTTCCGCTTCGAAATCTTCAACCTCACCAACCGGACGAACTGGGCCAA
>CANIFK010000465.1 GCA_947466555.1 Acidobacteriota bacterium
CGGTTTCCCCTGAAACGGTTTCGCAACCGGATAGTCTTCAAATTTCGGCTGCGCCCATCCAACCACACAAAACAAAAGACCAATCAGCAGTCGGATCATAGGAGTTGCATCAAAAGTAGCACCCGAACCGAATCGGCAGCATCTTAACTCTTGTGAACATTCGTCTCTTCGCCGCCCTGGTAAGCGCGGCTTCCGTACTGCTCAGTCAAGACACCACCGGCGTAGGCTCCCTCCGTGGCTCCGTCGGCGCGCCCAACGTTCGCATCTGCGTGCAAAACACGCAGAAATGCGCCACCTCCGACGCCAAGGGCGACTTCCGCCTCTCCGAACTCCGCGCCGGCTCCTACATCCTCGATGTCGGCGGCCGCCTCACCACCGCCGTCGAAGTCCGCGCCGGCCTTGAAGGCCGCGTCGATATCCTCCTCGCCCAATCGGTCACCGTCACCGAATCGGTCTTCGTCACCCCCGAAGAAATCAAGAATTCCAACTACCTCATCCAGGCCCGCGAAATCGGTAAATCCGCCGGCGCGCTGCAGGACGTCTCCCGCTACGTCCAGACCCTCCCCGGCGTCGCCATCGGCTCCAACGATTTCCGTAACGACATCATCGTCCGCGGCGGCAGCCCGCTCGAAAACCTCTTCGTCGTCGACAACGTCGAAATCCCCAACATCAACAACTTCGCCAACTTCGCCTCCGCCGGCGGCACCGTCTCCATCCTCGATTCCGAGCTCATCCGCGACGTCAACTTCCTCACCGGCGGCCAGCCCAGCCCCTATATCAACCGCCTCTCCGGCGTCCTCCAAATCGCCCAGCGCGAAGGCAATCGCGAGAAGTTCTCGGGCCGCGCCACCCTCGGCTTCGCCGGCGCCGGCGCCATCCTCGAAGGCCCCATCAAGAAGGAAAAAGGCTCCTGGATCATCTCCGCGCGCCGCAGCTTTCTCGACCTCTTCACCAAAGACATCGGCTTCGGCGGCGTCCCCGTCAACTACAGCTTCAACACCAAAGTCCTCTACGACCTCACGCCCAAGGACCGCATCTGGGCCGTCAACTTCACCGGCCTCGATAACATCCGCCTCGGCCCGACGAACGAAAAGAAACCCGATAGCGAACTCGCCACCCTCGACATCCGCTACGACGGCTGGCGCAGCGCCACCGGCTTCAACTGGCAGCGTCTCATCGGCGATCGCACCGTCGGCCTCCTCGGCGTCACCCACTCGGAAGCCACCGTCAACCAGCAGGTGAAGGACCTCATCCGCTTCGGCACCGTGGGCTCGAACGCCGACGATTTAATCGCCAAATCCCCCATCGTCTACCGCGAAAAGAACCGTGAAGGCGAAACCACCATCAAGTACGACCTCACCACCTATGTCCCCATGATCGACAAGGTGCAACTCGGCGGCAGCTTCAAGATCTTCCGCATCAACTACGATGCCTCGCAGCCCCTCGGTGACGACAGCCCCTTCACCGCCGAACGCAACATCAACCGCTTCGCCATTCGCCAGTCCTACAACGCACGCCAAACCGGCGCCTACCTGCAAACGGCCAAGAACATCGGCACCCGTCTCAACATCACCTGGGGCGGCCGCTTCGATAACTATCAGTACATCGGCGCCAGCCGCTTCAGCCCCCGCGCCGGCGCCAGCTTCCGCCTCACCAACAAGCTCGCCTGGAAAGCCAGCTACGGCACGTTCTACCAGCAGCCCTTCTTCCTCTTCCTCTCCGTCTTCCCGGTGAACAGAGGCTTGGCCCCCATCCGCGCCGATCACTACATCACCGGCTTCTCCTACGTCGCCAGCGACACGCTCCGAATGACCGTCGAAGGCTTCGCCAAGAACTACTCCACCTATCCCGTCTCAACGGACTACCGCTCTCTCTCCCTCGCCAACACCGGCGACACCTTCGCCGTCAGCGACCTGCTTTTCCCCATGACCTCCGCCGGCCGCGGCCGTGTCCGCGGTATCGAGTTCTTCGTCGAAAAGAAGTTCTCGCAAAAGTGGTTCGGCCAGTCGAACCTCTCCTTCAGCCGCACCCGCCACGCCGGTCTCGACGGCATCATGCGCCCCGGTTCGTTCGACTATCCGTTCCTCTTCAACGCTGTCGGCGGCTACCGGCTGAACTCCAAGTGGGAGTTCTCCTCCCGCCTGGCCTACTTCGGCGGCCGCCCCTACACCCCCTTCAACGAGATCCTGTCGAAGCAACAACGCCGTGGCATATACGATCTGACGAAGGTCAACGGCGTCCGCGCCTCCGACTACTTCCGGTTCGATTTCCGTGTCGACCGCACGCTCACCTTCCGCGACAAACCGCTGTTAATCTGGCTCGGCCTGCAGAACGCGACGAACCGCAAGAACTTCGCCAACGCCACGTGGGACCGCGAAAAGAACGAGCTGAAGATCAGCAATCAGCTGGGTCTGTTCCCGCTGGTGGGTCTGGACTGGCGCTTCTAAACGAATACGCCCGTTCCACCCGCGCCACCCGCAACTCAAACGCGGAGTACCACCGCGCATAGCCTAACCGCTGTGCCTCCAGGTGCTCCGCATTGGCATGCCAGGCGGCAATCGCCGCCTCGCTCTCCCAGTAGGAAACCGTAATCCCCGGCGCCGATTCGATTCCTGAAAACCCCGGCTGCAGCGCAGCCAACTCAACCATCCGCGCCGCCATCTCTGCATACCCCGCATCGTCCCCCGTCCGCGTCGAAGCAAAAATCACGGCGTAATAGGGAGGCTCCGGAGTCCGCGCCGGCATGCGCTATTTCAACGCGTCTTTCAAACTAGTCGCATCCAGCGCCCGGTCAAACCACCGATCCAACTCCTCAATCGTAGCGGTATTCAGCTTGCGCTGAGTCCCCGCAGGCAGCGGCCCAAACCGCCGCGCCAGCAAACGTCCCAAATCCTCACGGCGCGCCGCCAAACGTCCCTGCACGACGCCTTTTTCAATCAAATACTGATACGTACTCGAATCTTTGAGAATCTCTTCCGTAATAATCATGTGGTCCAACCTCTGCAAAAACGCTTCTTTACTACCATACCGTAGTCCTCCCAGCAGAAACAGCCGCGTCCGCAACGCGTTCTCATCCACAGCATCCAGCCGCCGCATCGCCTCTTCCATCTCCTCCGTCGACGCCCGCAACAACGGAATCCAAGGCAACAACTGCGCACTTTCCAACCGCAGTATCCGCGCCGCCGGAATCCGCCACAGCCGCACCGCCCGCAGTCGCAACACCGCCTCGTAGTCCCCATGTACCCGCCGGATCGTCCGCGGCAACACCTTCGGCACACCCTTCTCCGTCAACAAAACCAGATAGCTCCGGCACGCCATCCGGTACTTCGCAACAATCGCCTGCACATAGTCAAACTGCCGTTCCAACGCCGCCGTCCGAAACCGCGTCACCGCCTCAATATGAACCAGGAACTCCGCATCCGCCGTCCGGCACCGGTACAAGTTGTCCACCTGCAGCGCCGACAGGTTCACCTCGCGGTCCAACACGCGAACGTCCATGGATACCGTCAACGGAATCCCCGCGAACAGCGCCAGCGTCGCCCGCGGGTCCTCCTCCGTCAGCAGCTTAAAGGCCTGATCGTACGGTTTCGTCACTCACTAATGGAGTGGCAAAAAAACGGAAAACTTCTCAAGCAATCAAATCCCGAATCACTTCCCCATGCACATCGGTCAACCGGAAATCCCGCCCCGCATGCCGATAAGTCAACTTAGTATGATCAAACCCCAACTGGTTCAAAATCGTCGCATGCAGATCGTGCACATGCACCCGATTCTCCACAGCCTTAAACCCGAAATCATCGGTGGCTCCATACGAGAACCCGCCCTTTATCCCGCCCCCAGCCAGCAAAGCCGTAAACGCCGGCGGATTATGATCCCGCCCGCAACCCAGCTTTTCTAAACCCGAATTCTGAATCATCGGCGTCCGCCCGAACTCGCCCGTAATCACAATCAGCGTCTCATCAAACAACCCGCGCGCCTTCAAATCATCCACCAGCGCCGCGATCGGCCCGTCGCTCTGCCGCGCCAACTTCGCATGAATCCGAATATCGTCGTGATGGTCCCAAGGCTGAAAATTGCCGAAGTAAATCTGCACCATCCGCACGCCGCTCTCCACCAACCGCAGCGACATCAAACACCCGCGCCCAAAGTCGGAAACATCGTACCGCCGCCGCACATGCTCCGGCTCTTTCCGGATATCAAAAATCCCCGCCGCCTCCGTCTGCAACCGGAATGCCGACTCCATCGATTGCACCGCACCCTCCAACTGCGGCTGATCCCCCACCCGCGCCATGTACCGTTTATTCAACTGGTCCAACAGCGCCAACTGCCCCTTCTGTTCCTCCACGCTCAAATTCGAATTCCGCAAATGCCGGATCAACTTCTCCGGCTCCACCTCAGCATTCTGAATATGCACGCCCTGATACGACGACGGCATGTACCCCGCGCTCCACAGCGTCGAACCCAACACCGGAAACCCCGGACACAACACAATAAAACCTGGCAGATTTTTGTTGTCCGTACCCAGCCCATACGTCAGCCACGAA
Source organism: Acidobacteriota bacterium (assembly GCA_947466555.1). Taxonomy (GTDB): domain Bacteria; phylum Acidobacteriota; class Terriglobia; order Bryobacterales; family Bryobacteraceae. The sequence continues at coordinate 4,545 of CANIFK010000465.1, forward strand.
CCCATCGACGGCCGCCCCGGCAACTGGTGCCCGCAGTTCATCAACTGCAGCGACGGCCCATGATTCCCGTTGTCCGTGTACATGGACTTAATCAAGCAAAAATTATCAATTCGCTCAGCAATCTGCGGAAAAATCTCGCTCACTTCCAAGCCCGATTGCCCGTGCTTCTTAAATTCCCACGGGCTCCGCATCAGCGTCCCGCTCGCCCGATCGGTGCGAATCTTCGGCCCCGGCATCGGCTGCCCGTCGTACTTCGCCAGCGCCGGCTTATGGTCGAAGGTATCCACCTGCGACATCCCGCCATTCAGAAACAGAAAAATGACATGCTTCGCCTTCGGCGCAAAATGCGTCTTCCGCGCCGGGTCCGCCTGCAGCATCCCCTGCAGCGCGCTCATGCCGAAGCCGCCGCCCAACGTCTCAAGAAATTTGCGTCTGGGAAACATATCAGTTCACGCTCGAAAATTCGCTGGAGCCCAACAGGGCTTGTAGATATTTCGGCCAGGCATTCGCACCCGCCGATGTCACGTACTCCACACCAA
>CANIFK010000466.1 GCA_947466555.1 Acidobacteriota bacterium
GGTATTCCAACGACAAACGCAAGTAGCAGAAAAGCCAGAGCGTAGCAACGGGAGTCACCGGCAGTGCATAACGTATTCGTACACTCGGAACTGGGTCACCTTCCCTGCCGGGGTCACCGTCAACAGCGACAAGGCATCTCCCTCATACGTGCCCGTATCCATCAGCAATAGCGGATAGGCGAATCCCGGGAGTTCAAACATCTGCAACGGCCGGTATACCCCCGAGAATTCAACCGCATAACTTGGAATCGCACACCCATCACATTGCTCGCCCGTGTCGATTCCGCGATGCACTTCATGGCTCACAATCTCGCCATCGGCTTGATGCAAAACGATAGCTTCTTCGCGCAGCAGCCGCGTCTTCGCGTCGTAGAGCCGGTGGCGTGAATAGAAGAGAGAACCCACCCGGACGCCAAACGCGTTGTCTCGCCGCAGTGCCCCCTTCTCCGGCCACCCCAGCAGCCGGTTGACCTTTGCCAACCCGGCGCTATCCAATCCAAACATCACCAGCCCTCGGCGCATCTCGCCGGCCATCCTTCGGGAAAGGTAGAGCGCCCGCCGGGGCCGTGTTTCCCCATCCACACGATAGACCCCGAGGGTGTCGGAATCCGTCAACTCGCATGCAATTCCATACTCCGCACGGCGCCCCCAGGCGCGACCCTTCACGCTGCCCGAGAGGCGAGCCACCGCCCCCGTCCCCAACGGGCCCAAAACCATAAGCTCCGAGGCCCCGCTCTCGCGCGCAAGAAACCCATACTCCGGCGCAAACCAGCCCATCCGCGGCAGTTCCCCAAGCTGCTTCTCGAAAACCGATTCGATATATCCCTCTTTGGAACGCTCTGGTATCTGCCCGAAGCACCCCGCCGCCGCAACAGCCACCACCCATCCAAATCTCACACCGACACACCCCGCGCTCGCAGATCACCTAGCAACTTCTCGTACCCCAGAAACTGCTCTGCTTGGATGCCCGCTTGTCGCGCGCCTTCGACATAGGCCAGAATGTCATCGGTGAAGAAGCACTCCTCGGGGCGGGCCTGCGCGTGTGCGAGCGCCGCTGCGTAGATGGCCGGTTCCGGCTTCATCGCCTTCACATCGTGGGAGAGGACGAGGTGATCGAACTCGTGCAGAATCGGATAGGTCTCGCTCACCATCTCGATGTGGATGGCGTTGGTGTTGGAAAGCACCAGCATTCGATAGCTTTTTTTCAACTCGCGCACAAGGTCGATGGGAATCAGCGTGTCGGGAAGGAAGATGGAACTCCAGATCTCGCGAAACCCTTCATAGCTCAACGACGCGCCTAGTAGCCCGTTGATCCGCTCTACGAAATCGCGCGGCTCAATCCGGCCGCTCTCCAATTCCGGCACCCACCCGGTCTCGCGAATTCGCTCAGGAATCTCGGCTGCGGGCACGGCGGTATGCTGCGCCATCGCCGCGTAGCCGCGTCGGAAATCGAACGGGATGATGACGTTTCCCAGATCAAAAATGATCGTCTTCAGTTCACTCATGGCAGACTCCCATCCTACCAGCGCGTGCCGCTTTTCCACCCACCGCGGGGCCGTGTAAAATAGCAGACAACTCAGTAGGGAAGGTGTGTCGTAAATGGGTATTCGATTGCAGCATGGCGCAGCCATGCTTTTTCTCGTCGCGTCCGTGTCATTGTTGGCACAGGAAACGCGCTCTATGTTATTCGGCCGGGTCCTGGACCCGCAGGGGGCCGCGATTGTCGGCGCCGATGTCACCATACGCAATGCCGAAACGGGCGTTGCACTCCGCTTTAAAACAAACCCTACCGGGTACTACGAGGGCAACCTCCTTATGCCAGGAAGTTATGAGGTCACGGCGGAAGTGAAGGGCTTCAAGCAGTTAGTCCGGAAAGGCGTCACACTACCGGTCTCCTCGCGTATTCAGATCGACATGCCATTGGAAGTGGGCAGCATGACGGAGACGATCTCGGTCAAGGCCGAGGCGCCGCTATTGGAAACGAACGCCGTCAGTTCCGGGCGCGTCATTGACAACAAGTCGCTGATGGAGCTACCCGTCATGGGCAACAGTGCCATCCTGCTGGTCAAACTGGCGCCTGGCATTCAGACCGGTGGGGTGAATAACTATCTCGCGCTGCACTCAAACGCCGGCGGCTCCGATTACAATGTCGGCGGGAACATCGGCGGTAACTCGTGGACACTCGATGGCTCGCCGAATCAGGGTCCTGGCCGCCGAACCGCCTATCTGCCATACACAGACGCCGTCGCCGAGTTCAAGGTCGAAACAAATAACTTCGATGCCGGCCTCGGTCAGGCTTCCGGCGCGGCGATTTCGATGATCTCCAAATCCGGCTCCAACGAGTTCCACGGCACGGCCACCTGGCAGCACTGGCAGCAGCGCTGGCAGGGCACTCCGTTCTTCGTCAAACAGAATTACTTCCGCCGTATCGCCGCCGCCGATGCGGCCGGAAACTCCGCGCTCGCCAATCAGCTCCGGAATACCGACAAACAGGCCACCGGCCGGTCGAACAATTGGGGCGCCTCCGGCGGCGGCCCCGTCGTCATCCCCAAAATCTACGACGGCCGTAACCGGCTCTTCTGGTTCTTCACCTACAACGCGTTCAAAGACGTGAAGACCGAAGACGCCTCCACGTTCAACCGTACCGTGCCCTCGCTGAAGGCCCGCCAGGGCGACTTCAGCGACATGCTCTCTATCACCAACAACGGCCCGCGATACGCCATCTACGATCCCACCACCGTTGTGCGCGACCCGGCCCGGCCCAACAACTTCGTCCGATCGCCATTCCCCGGCAATATCATTCCCCGCAGCCGCTTCGCCAATCCCGCCTACGACGCCATCACCAAGCTCTACCCCAATCCCAACGTCGCCATCGCGCCCAACACCGATCCGGTAAACAACTACCTCGCGTCCCAGACCCCCTACAACTGGGACTACAAAGCCTACTCCAACCGCATCGATTACCAGCTCTCCGACAAATGGCGCATGTTTGGCCGCTGGTCGTTCAACGATTTCGGCCCCGAAGATCGCGGCGATTGGACTTACGAGTCGGCCCGCGGTCTGAACCTGGGCGGTCTGGTCCGCAACAACAAGGGCGGCAATATCGACGTGGTCTATACACAGAACCCCACTACGCTGTGGAACTTCAACGTCGCCATGAACCAGTTCCGGGAAGGCAACATTCAACCCAAGGCGCTTGAGTACAAGCCGAGCGATATCGGCCTGCCGTCGTACCTGGATCAGAAGGCCGGCGCGCTCTCGTTGTTGCCCCAGATGGCGGTGGCGGGCTACGCCACCATCAGCCCCGGCGGCTACTCCACCTGGACCCGCACCCGCAGCCTGACAGCGAAACTGGAAGGCACGTTTATTCGCGGCAATCACTCCATTCGCGCCGCCTTCGATATTCGCAATCAGTTCCGCACCGGCGGCGGCGGCGGCAACACCAGCGGCAATTTTTCGTTCAACCAGAACTATATGCGCCGAAACGACGACGGCTTCACGCCGGCCAGCGACCTCGGCCTTGGCTGGGCCGCGTTCATCCTCGGGCTGCCCTCCGGGGCCAGCGTTGCCACCAACGATACCTACGCCATTCACAATCCCTACTACGCTACGTTTGAGCAGGACTCCTGGCGCGTCACCAGCAAGTTGACGCTCAACCTCGGCCTTCGTCAGGAGTACGAGCGCGGCGCCACCGAACGCTACAACCGCATGATGGGCAACTTCGATCCAAGCGCCACCATTCCGCTCGCCGCCAGCGCGCAAGCGGCCTACGCCCGCAACCCCATCCCGGAACTCCCCGCCAGCCAGTTCGTCGTGAAGGGCGGCAATACCTACACCGGCGTGGGCGGCAATCCGCGCCAGCTCTACAAGAACGAACTGATGTGGCTGCCCCGTATTGGCGCGGCCTATCAGGCCAACTCGAAGACCGTCATTCGCGGCGGCTACGGCATCTTCTATGACACGATTAACGTGCTGAACTTCGGCCCGGATCAGACCGGATTCTCGCGCTCCACCAGCACAGTCATCTCAAATGACTTCGGCCAAACGTGGAACTTCCCGTCCACCGCCAGCCCGGCTAGTTTCAAGAGTCCGCTGATTGACCCATTCCCCGTCCGCGCCGATGGCACCCGCTTCGACGTGCCCACCGGCAGCGGACTCGGGGCCATGAACCGTGTTGGACGCGGCTTCGGATTTACGGCATTCGACCAACCCCATGCCCGCCAGCAACGCTGGCAGCTCGGCCTGCAGCGGCAGTTCGGATCCTCGATGGTGATCAGCGCCTCCTACGCCGGAGCCTATTCAGACCGCATCTCGCTGGGCCGCAACATGAGTCCGCTTCCCGAGCAGTATTGGGCCAGTGGAACCGTCCGCAATGACGCCGTGGCCAATAACCTGAACGCTAACGTGGCGAATCCATTCTTTATCGGCAACCTGAATCGGGCTGACTTCCCCGCCCTGGTTTGGGCCGACATGAATACGAACGGGTTCTTCACCTCGCCCACCATTCGGCGCTCTCAACTCCTGCGCCCCTTCGCCCATATGAACGGACTCACCAACAATACCGAGTACAGCTCCTACACCAAGTCGCACGAGTTCCAGGCCTCGTTTGAAAAGCGGTTCGCCAAAGGTTGGAACCTCAACCTCGGCTACACCCGTATGAACCTGCGCGAAGCCGATTTTTACTTCAACGAATTCGACACGACGCGCACTGAACGGCCCTCCAACGACGGCCGCCCCCACCGCTTCACCGCCACCGGCGTCTTCGAACTGCCCTTCGGCAAGGGCAAGAAGTTTCTTTCCGGCGCCAACCGGGTGACGGACCTGATCGCCGGCGGGTGGCAGATGGCCGCTACCTATGAGTACCAGCCCGGCCCGCTGGTCGACTGGGGCAATCTCTTCTATTACGGTAACGACGTGAACAGCGTTGCCAATGTGAACCGAAGTTGGGATAGCTGGTTCAATACCGCCAACTTCGAACGCACCGCCTCCCGCGGCCCGAACTCCTTCCATCGCCGCGTCTTCCCCACCCGCATCGACGGCATTCGCGCCGACTCCACCAACCAATGGAACGCCAACA
>CANIFK010000467.1 GCA_947466555.1 Acidobacteriota bacterium
ATGGCGGCGGACTCCTCGCCCTCCTCTTCCCCCTCCTCTCCGTCAGCAGGAAAATGACAACTCCCGCCCCGCCCCCGCGCCTGTAAAGGCATGGATACCGAACGTATACAAGTCATCCCCCAGGGCTATGAAAACCTGGCCTGCTCCTACGCCAAACCCGCCGCCTGGAAAACCGCCGACATCCCGCCCCAGCAATTCGACAACGAAGACCCCTACTTCTTCCTCCCCCTCGTCGCCGCCGTCTCCCACGATGGTGCCGGTGCCTTCACCGTCGGCGCCCGCCCCGCCTACCCCGACGGCACCCTCATCGAATGGCTCCAACACCTCGCAGCCCACGACAATATCGCCGTCGACAACCCCAGCCTCTTCGAAGCCGACGGCATGCGCGGGATCCTCTTCGACGGCCGCCAACCTGGCGACGGGGCCGACTTCCTCATGCGCAACCTCTACATCGAAGACGGCGGCGTCCTCTACGCGATAGCCGGCATGGCTCTCGAATCCTATTTCGAAGCCATCGAGCCCTGGCTCACCGCCATGACAACGTCCTTCCGCCCTGGCCACATCAGCGGCCCCACCGTCGCCCTCGACTAGGATTCCCCTGGGAGCCGGGCTACCGGGAAATTCCCTGATTTCGGAATTCCCCGGCCCAGCGGAACCACAAAACTAATCGGCAACCTTCAACGACTGGTGCGACACCAACTGCCAGCCCTTGCCGCCCTTCACAAACACGTGCGTGTACTTCAAGTGCGCCTTCCCCGGCTTGCCATCGGTCACAAACTCAAAGTTCGCATCGCCATTGATCACCGCCGTCTGCCCGTAAACCCGGATCTTCAGGTCGTTGATCTTCCCCGACGAATACTTCTGCTTGCCCGACTGCAACGACTTCACATAGCTCGCCTTCGAATCCATCACCCCGGTCGAATGCAAGTACACCAAATCGTCCGCCAGCACCTGATCCAGCTTCCGGAAATCGTTCTTCGTAATCCCCGTCAGCCATTCATTCTCCGCGGCCTTCACATCATCGGCCACCGCGGCAAACACCGGCGCCGCCACCAGCAAACCCATCAGAAAAAGGAAATTTCGCATGACCACACAATGACACTAACCAAGCCACTTATCAAGGTACCGCTTGGCCGCCTGAATCCCCTCGAACTCCGTCATCCGGTTGCCCTCATACTCAATCCCCACATACCCCTGATACCCCGCCGCCTCGACAGTCTTCATCAACCGGTCCATATCCATCGACGTCTCTTTCAACTGCGCATCGAAATCGAAGCACTTGAACGACACGCCCCGCGCGTGCGCCATCAACTTCCGAACCGCCTCATACCGGTCGATCTCCTTCGGGAAATTCCCGAAATCCGGCAGCGTCCCCAGGTTCTTCAACTTCGCCTGCTGCATCAGCCGCACCACCACATCCGGGTTCGACGAAATCCCCCCGTGGTTCTCAATGATCACGCTGATATTCCGCCCCGCGGCATACTCACATAGCTTCGAAAAACTCTCCACACACCGGCCAATAAAATCGTCGATCTCCGCCGCTGTCGCCGGCTGCTTCTCGCCCGGGTACATGTTTGTGCGAATCGCGTGCCCGCCCAACTCCGCCGTAATATCCACCCACTTGCGATGGTTGTCCGCCGCCGCCATCCGCTGCGCCTTATCGGTGTGGCCCATGAAGCCCTCGCCATCGCACATGATCAACACGGCCTTCGTGCCCGTCGCCGCCATGTTGCTCTTCAGCCGCCGCACGTAGTCATGCGTCGGTGCCTCCCACAGGCCATTCACAAACTCCAGGCCCTCAATCCCGAACTGCTCCCGCGCAATCCGAGGAAAGTCCAGGTTTGTCATCAGCCGGCTCCGGATCGCCTTATGCAGCGACCACTCGGCCAGCGAGATCTTCATCTTCTTCGCCCCTCCGGCCTGTCCAAACGCCAAAGAAGGAAGAGCGGCCCCAAGGCCGAAAAGTGTGCGACGGTCCATGCCTTATAGGCTACAGCGAAAGCAGTTGCGAAGGGTGGTCGATCCAGAAATCCGGCCCTGCCGCCGCCATCTCTTCATGGTTCCCATACCCCCAACGCACCGCGCAAACGGTCACTCCCGCCGCGCGCCCGGCCACCACATCGGCCGTCGAATCGCCCACAAACAACACATCGGAAGCCGCAACGCCCATCGCCTCCAACCCGCGATGAATCACATCCGGCGCCGGCTTGGCCGGGAACCCATCGGTCCCCTGCACATGCTCAAAATACGGCAGCATCCCGAACTGCTCCAGCACCACGCGCGTCATCGCCGAGCCCTTCGTCGTCGCTGTGCCCTTCCGCCCCGGCAACGCCGCCAGCGTCTCCACAACGCCCTCATACGCCCGCGTTCCCGAGTGGCCTTTGGCCGTATAAATCGCCCGGTACTGCAAGATCAAATCGTCAATCCCGGCCTGGTCTATGCCCGGAATGATATCGGTGAACAGCTCCGTCAAGTGCTTCCCAATATAGGAACGGAGCAGGGAAACCGGTTGCGCCGGATACCCGTTTCGGTCCAATGTTTCCAGGACCGAACTCGTGATATCCGGCGCAGAATCCGTCAACGTCCCATCGACGTCGAAAAGATAAACCGGGAAAAACAGAGCCATTACGCCGGTTGCGGGCCTTCCGTCAACGGCGGGATTCGCAACCCGCCATCCGGTCGAACCGACATCGGAGTCGCAGCCGGCTTGTCGTCGTCGGACTTGTTGTTCCGGACCGCCGCCAGGCTCTCGCCGCGAATCAACTGCAGCACCTCGGCGCCGTCCAGAACTTCCCGTTCCAGCAACGCTTCGGCAATGCGGATCAACGCGTCGTTGTGCTGCTCGATAATCACCCGAGCCCGCTTGTAACCCTCGTCCACGAACCGGTGCACAGCCTCGTCAATCCGGATCGCTGTCGCTTCCGAATAGTCGCGGTGCTGCGAGATCTCCCGGCCCAGGAAGATCTGCTCTTCCTTCTTGCCGTAGCTCATCGGCCCCATGTCGCTCATACCCCATTCGCAGACCATCTTGCGCGCCATATCGGTGGCCCGCTCAATGTCGTTGCCCGCGCCGGTGGTGATGTGGTGCATGAAGATCTCCTCGGCAATGCGGCCGGCCATCAAAATGGCAAGCTGCGATTCCAGGAAGTCCTTGTGGTAGGAGTGCTTATCGTCGATCGGCAACTGCATCGTCAAGCCCAGCGCCATGCCGCGCGGGATGATCGTCACCTTGTGCAACGGATCGGCGTGCGGAATCAGTACCGCCACCAACGCGTGCCCGGCCTCGTGATACGCCGTGTTCTTCTTCTCTTCGTCGGTCAGCATCATGGACTTGCGTTCCGTGCCCATGATCACCTTGTCCTTGGCATGCTCGAAGTCGTACATCGTCACGACTTTGCGATTCTGCCGCGCCGCAATGAGAGCCGCTTCATTGACGAGATTCGCCAAATCCGCACCGGCAAAACCGGGTGTCCCACGAGCCAGCACGCTCAAATCCACATCGTCCGACAACGGCACTTTCTTCGTGTGAACCCGTAAAATCTGCTCGCGGCCCTTCACATCCGGACGGCCCACAACCACGCGCCGGTCGAAGCGGCCCGGGCGCAACAGCGCCGGATCCAGCACGTCCGGACGGTTCGTCGCCGCCACCAGGATCACGCCTTCGTTGGACTCAAACCCGTCCATCTCAACCAGCAACTGGTTCAGCGTCTGCTCGCGTTCATCGTGTCCGCCGCCCAGGCCAGCGCCACGATGGCGGCCCACGGCGTCGATTTCGTCGATGAAGATGATGCAAGGCGCGTTCTTCTTGCCCTGTTCAAACAGATCGCGCACGCGGCTGGCGCCCACGCCGACAAACATTTCCACGAAGTCGGAACCCGAAATCGAGAAAAACGGCACATTCGCTTCGCCCGCGATCGCCCGCGCCAACAGCGTCTTACCAGTACCAGGAGGCCCGACGAGCAGTACGCCCTTCGGAATCCGTCCGCCCAGCTTCTGGAACTTCTGCGGCTCGCGCAAAAACTCGATAATCTCCTGCAGCTCTTCCTTGGCTTCATCCACGCCCGCGACGTCTTTGAACGTCACTTTCTTTTGCTGCGATGAATGCAGCCTGGCTCGACTCTTGCCGAAGCTCAGGGCTTTATTCCCTCCGCTCTGCATCTGGCGGATCATGAAGAAGTACAGCGCCAGCAACAGGATAAAGGGAATGGAATTGATGATCAACGAGATCATGTTGGCGTTCGACGCCTCTTTGATTTCCACGTTGACGTTCTTGTCCCGCAACATCTTGTAGACGTCGGGGTAATTATTCGGGATCAGCGTCCGAAGGGTACCCTCACCTTCGTCGACGAAGTCGCCTTTGACCTCATTGGCCGTTATCTGAACTTTCTTGATCTTGCCAGCTTCCACCGCCGACAGGAACTGGGAGAACGTGAGCGGTTGCTCCACCTTCTTGCTCCCCGGCTTCACAACCGTGTACAGGATGATGACCAAACATACGATCACCAGCCAGAAGATCAATTTGTTGACATTCGATGACATTGCTTCCTCAATCTATGAGACGCCCGGACCGGCCTGTGTGATACATCAATTCAGAAAATCTCTCACAACACCAGTCATTTAGAGGATACCGTATCGCAGCGCACCTGGAGGCGAATCCGTGTCCCTGGGCCCGCCGCCGCTCTCGCGGCCGCTCCAAAGCGATATATCCAAACGATCCCGTCACTATCTGTAATCATCGGCCAATAATGCCGGTCCCATGAGGGTACTCGTTCCCGCGCCAGCATTTCTTTCACTGGCCGGTCTTCCCTACGCCCCACAGCCTGAAACCGATCCCCGGCCCTCCATCCTCGTAAACGCAACGGAGGCCGCAATCGTTCCCAATCCAGCGCTACAGCTTCCTCTCCAGTATACCCCTCCATCCCTACCGGATTTACCCGTACTAGCCGTTCTCCTACCCCCAACTCCTCTTCCACCCGCTCCCCATCCTCCCCGCCAATCCGCACCCAGTCCAACGACCGCTCTACCCGCCCTCCCGGAACCTCCACCGCACCCTCCCC
>CANIFK010000468.1 GCA_947466555.1 Acidobacteriota bacterium
CGGCGGCACGCAGTTCCCCTTCGATAGCTATCAGATCTTCGAAAGCTTCACCAAGATCCAGGGCAAACACACCTTGAAGTTCGGTGTCGACGCCCGCCAGTACCGCGAATCGAACCTCAGCGCCGGCTACTCCAATGGCGCCTTCGTTTTCGGTAATAACTGGACCAACGGCCCTCTGGACAATTCCGCCGCCGCTCCCCTCGGACAGGACCTCGCCGCATTCCTCCTCGGCATGCCCACCGGTGGTCAATACGATCTCAACGCCTGGCGCCAGAACAAGAACAACTACTACTCGATCTTCCTCCAGGACGATATCCGCCTCCGGTCGAATCTGACCATCAACGTCGGCCTCCGCCTCGAAGGCGAAACGCCCACCACCGAACGCTACAACCGAACCATTAACGGTTTCGATAACTCAACCGCCAGCCCCATCGCCGCTCGCGCCATCGCGGCCTACACCGCCAATCCGCAGGCCGAAATCCCCGCCTCCCAGTTCAAAGTGAACGGCGGACCCATCTTCGCCTCCAGCGGTAACTCTGGCATCTACGCCACGAAGAAGGCCAACTTCTCGCCCCGCATCGGCTTCGCCTGGACGCCCAGTTTCATCACCAAAACCGTCCTCCGCGGCGGCGTCGGCATCTTCTACTTCCCCTACGGTGTCGCCGGAAACCAGGCCCCTGGCTTCAGCCAGACCACGCCTCTCGTCGCCACCAACGACGGCTACCTCACCGCCGCCGCCACCCTCGCCAATCCCTTCCCGCAAGGCATCCAGCAGCCCTCCGGCTCCAGCCAGGGCCTGGCCACTTTTGCCGGCAAGAACATTACCTTCTACGATCCCAAGCCCGGCTATCCGTACTCCACCCGCTGGCAGATGTCCGTCCAGCGCGAACTCTTCCCCGGTGTTCTCCTCGAACTCGGCTACATGGGCAACAAGGCCGTCAAACTCCCGGTTGACCGGAACTTCAACGGCACCCCGTTGCAGTACCTGTCCAACTCGCCCACCCGCGACCAGGCCACCATCGACCGTCTGTCCGCCAACGTGCCCAACCCCTTCGCCGGCCTCCTGCCCGGCACCAACCTGAACGGCAGCCTCGTTGCCCGCAGCCAGCTGCTCTCGCCCTTCCCGCAATTCGCGGGCGCCAACGGCGTCGCCGGCCAGGCCTTCACCGATGGCTCCTCTCACTTCCACGCCCTCGAAGCCCGCATCGAAAAACGCTTCTCCCACGGCTTCCTCACGATGGTCAACTTCCAGAAGTCCAAGCTCATCGAAAAGCGCAGCCGCCTGAACGATTTCGATCCGCTCCTCGAAAAGCGCATCGCCGCCGAAGACCGCCCCTACCGCCTCGTCTGGAGCGGTACGTATGATCTCCCCTTCGGCACCGGCAAGGCCTTCATGAAATCGGCCAACCGCCTCACCAACCTCGCCGTCGGCGATTGGAACCTGAACCTCATCACCACCTTCACCACCGGCGCGCCGCTCGGCTGGGGCAACCTCATCTATCTCGGCGGCCCGCTGAACCTCGACCCCCACAACGTCGATGGCGCCTTCGACGTCAACCAGTTCAACCGCGTCCCCGGACAGCAGTTGGCCTCCAACCGTCGCACCCTTCCCACCCGCTTCGCCAACCTCCGTCAGGACTCGGTGCAGCAGGTGGACTTCTCCATCATCAAGGGTTTCGCCATCACCGAAAAAGTGAAGATGACCTACCGTTGCGAGTTCTTCAACTCCACCAACCGCGCCATCTTCAACGCCCCCGATTTGAGCCCCACGTCCTCCACGTTCGGCCGCATCCTCGGTCAGGCCAACACCCCCCGCCGCATCCAGATGGCCCTCCGTCTGGTGTTCTAACGAACTGTCAGCCAACAAATGACAAAAGGACAACGGGATTCCCGTTGTCCTTTTGTCATTTCAATTTGATAAGTGGTAAGCGCCAGTTAACCCCTCGAACTTAATCATATTCTTCTTGTCCTAAGTAGGTGCCAATGATACGTCTGACCCCAATCACTAGGAGGTTGCATGTACAAATGTGTCTTGGCGTTCGCCCTGTCGCTCGCCGCTTTGGCCCAGGCTCCCACAACGGACCGCGTTGGGTTCCCCGAGGGATATCAGAAATGGACGGTTCTCTACACGCTCGACCGTTCGGATAATAAACAACTGCGTACGATTTATGGCAACGAGATCGCCGCCAGCGTCAAGGACGGCGGCCAGGCCAACTACCCCTACGGCTCAGTGGTTGTTCTGGAGACCGTCGCCGCGCTGAAAGATGCCGATGGCAACGCCGTCCTCGACAACCGCGGCCGCTACCAGAAGGATCCGGCCGCTACTCCCACAATCAACACCATGCGCAAGGAAAAGGGCTTCGGCGCCGCCTATGGCGCCATTCGCAATGGCGAATGGGAGTACGTGGCATACACCCCGGCCAAAACCTTCTCCACTGCCCCGCAGAACTCCACCACCTGTGCCAACTGCCACCTCCAGGCCGGCCAGGGCAAGGACTGGGTCTTCCGCGCCTCCGGTCACTTCAAAAATGGCGTCACCGAATCTCTCGGCGCTGTGCCGTCCGCGATTATAAAAAACTATGCGTTCGTCCCCGCCGTCTTGACTGTGAAATCGGGAACGTTCGTTACTTTCTATAACGACGATGTTGTCGCGCATAACATCGCCGATGACTTTCAGGGCGGTTGGATCTCCGCGAACTTACAGGCCGGCAGCGGGACACAAGGGATTCTGTTTACCATTCCCGGGGAGTTTAACTTCCACTGCGCGATCCACCCGAATATGAAAGGGAAGATTATCGTCGTCCCCTAGCGTCGTCGCTGTAAAATGAGGGGGCGCGTGTGCCTCCGCCCTCTCATTCTTCTGTTCCTCCTCACCGGCTCAACCCGCGCCGCCGACCCCCGTCTCACCGCCCAGCAAGTCCTCAATCTCACCAAACACGCCACCCAGGCCATCGCAGCCAAGGACTTCGAACCCGCCCGCATTACCCTCGAAGAAGCCCTCCGCCTCTGCCGCACTCTTCCTCCTGCCCAGTACAAGTGCGTCACCAACGTCCAGTGGATGCTCGCCCGCGTCTATGAGCAGCTCAAGGACCAGCCCAAAGCCGAAGCCACCTACCTCGCCCGCCTCGAACTGCTGACCAAAAACCAGCCCGCCTCCGGCCCGCCCGATCTCGATATCGGCATCGCCCTCTTCGAACTCCAAACCGCCTATTCCCAGCCCGGCAATGCCATGCTGGAGCGCCTCTACGCCGATCGTGCCCGCACGTTCTACCAGCGCTGCATCTCCGGCTACCCTGCCTTCGCCGACGTCTGTGACCGTCGCCTGGCCGACGTCGAAGCCATGCACGCCGCCGCGCTTTTCAACGCGAAGAAATACGCCGAAGCCGCGCCCTTCGTCCTCGCCGTAGTCGGCCGTCCCGATACCGGCGTCCGCAAGGAGTTACTCATCTCCACCCTCCGCATCCACATCACCCTCCTCCTCGCCGATGGAAAAATCATCGACGCCGCCCCCTTCCAACAACGCCTTCTCCGCCTCGAAACCGCAAAGCCCTGAACCAATCGCCCGCCCACCGTCATCTGACGCCCCGCGGTCACCCGCCCAACCCCAATTTCCCCCAAATCAAGCCCAACCCAACGGCCCTCCTCATGCACACCAAAAGGCATGATGAAAACACTCTTCGCCGGCCTCCTCCTCGCGGCCGCCCTCGCGGTCCCCATCTACTCCCAAATCTCGATCCGCATCGGCCCGCCGCGCGCGCAAGTCGAACGCCGCCCCTCCTCCCCAGGCCGCGGCTACGTCTGGATCCCGGGCTACCAGAACTGGAACGGCAGCTCCCACCAGTGGACCCCCGGCCGCTGGGAACAACCGCCCAACCGCCGCCAGAAGCACTGGGACAAACACCACTGGGTCAAACGCAACGGTGGCTGGGTGCTAATCGAAGGCCGCTGGCGCTAACTCTACCGGATCCCAAATAACTTCGCCGCTGCCGCCGTCTCCGGCGTCGCCCTCCATCGCCCTTCCACCATCCGAAGATCGATCTGATGGCGCGCCGGTCCCCGCGCGGACACCCGCGCCGTGCCCGTCTCGCCAAACGTCACCCGGTCAATGAACTGCGTCTGCGCGCCTCCCAGCATGCCCGAATCAAACGTGTCCGCTGTCAGAACCACGCTCTCCCACGCATACTTCGGGCGCAATAAATCCACCGCGAACAGCATGTGGAACGCGTGCCCCATGCCGCTGTCTGTATCCTCGCAAAACAGCATCTGGCGGCCATCGGCGAGCGGTGTCCGCCGGCAGTGCCGCGTAATCACGCCCATCTTGTACCAAACCGGTTTCCACACGCCCCGGGTCTTCGTCAGAAGCAGTGTGCCGCCCCACAAATACGGATGCGTCTCCACCCCGCTGCCGCTCACAATCGCGTCCTCGCTCGACGCCGAAAGAAAATGCCCGAACAAAACGCCATCCGCCCGCCACGCAACATCCTCGCGCCACGGATATCCCTTGTTCGCCCGCAGCGGAACCTCATCGTAGAAAACGTCGCCACACCCGAACACCGCGCGGCCCTTCTCGCTCCCCACACGCACCCCGCCCGGGCACGCAGCCTCCAACAGCGGCTGAATCATCGCCCGCTCCGGCACCCGCATCTCGGAAGCAAAACTCGCCCGCAGCTCCGCACCCGCCGCCATCGGCCCCACGAATAGCACCGCCACCAGTAACCCTATCCGCAAAAATACCCCAACTCCCGCGCCTCAGCCAACCGCCCCTCCATGTACGCCCACAACGCCGGGCACCCCGCCGCGATCGGCGGCCCAATCCGCTTCACCACCCGGTCGTAGCTGATCCCGTTCTCCCGCCAGCTCTGCCCGCGATTCGCTAAATTCAACAACGCCGGCATCGCCCGGTCCGCCGCATTCGCAAACCGCGCCTCCGCCGTCTCCCCCGCCTCAAACTCTCGCCACAATGCCACATATTCCGCCCCCCGCCCCTCCGGCAGCAACCCAAAGATCCGCTCCACCGCCGCCAACTCCGCCGCCTTCCGGTCCTCCCA
>CANIFK010000469.1 GCA_947466555.1 Acidobacteriota bacterium
CAAACGTCGCCGCCGACATCCACGCCAGCGCCTGATACACATCATGCGCCGTCACAATCCCCACCCCCGCCGCCATACAACCCGCCCCAATCACAATCACCGTCTTCCGCGTCCGGTCCACCGACCATCCCCGCCCCAACATCCAAGTCGCCACGAACCCGCTCATCAACGCCCCAATATCGGAGACAAAAAACGGCACCACCGCCGCCCACGCCAGGCTCTTCAAATCCAGCCCATGCACCCGCGTCAAATACAGCGGCAACCAGTTCAAATACAACCACCAAACCGGATCCGTAAAGCACCGCCCCAACACAATCCCCCAAACTTCCTTGTACCCAATCAACTCCACCCAAGGCGTCCGCCGCACAACCGCCGAACCGCCCTCCAAATAAACAGAACGCTCCTCAACCGACAACCACCGGTGCTCCCCCGGCGCCTGATAAATCCACCACCACAACCCCAGCCAGATGAACCCCAACGACCCCGTAATCAAAAACGTCGCCTGCCATCCAAACGCCTGCTGCAACGCAATAATAATCGGCGTCGCAATCACACTCCCCATCGCCGTCCCGCTGTTGAAAATGGACATCGCCAGCGCCCGTTCCTTCACCGGAAACCACTCGGTGGCCACCTTCGCCGCCCCCGGCCAGTTCCCCGCCTCCCCCAGTCCCAACAGGAACCGGAAGATACTCAACGACCCCGCCCCCCGCGCCGTCGCATGCGCCATCGCCGCCACCGACCACACCACAATCGACAACGAAAACCCATTTTTCAACCCAATCCGGTCGTAAATCCGTCCGCTCAACGCATGGCTGATCGAATACGCCACCAGGAACCACGAAGCAATCGCCGCATACTGCTGATTGCTCAGATTCAATTCCTTCACAATCACCGGCGCCAGTGTCGACACCGTTAACCGGTCAATAAAGTTAATCAGCGTGGCCGCAAACACCAGCCCAATCATCAGCCACCGCAGCCGTGGATACATCGCCTATAGCCCCTCGGGCAGGGCATCGCGATGCAGCTTCTCGATCCCCGCCATCGCGTACAAATTCTTGTGAATGGTCTCGCAAATATCTTCCAGCGGCAGGTCGTTATCGTCGTGCCCGAACGGCCCTTCAATCTCCACGCCAATCTCCTCAATGCCGAAAAACGTATACGACACCGCCAACACCGCCGGCACCGTAATCCACCCAAACGTCTCCACCATCGCAAACGGCAGCGTGAAGCAAAACACCACCAGCGCCCGCCGCAAATGCACCGCATACGCAAACGGCATCGGCGTCTTCCGGATCCGCTCGCACCCGCCCAAATAGTCCACCAATTGCTGAATGTTCTGGTCCAACGCCGCCATCACAATATCGCTGATCAGCCCCTTCTCCCGCGCCTCCCGCAAACAGCCGGTCATCGCCACCGCCACCGCCATCGCCACATGCTGCGCCCCCAACGCCTCCTCCGCCGCCTCCGCCGGCAACTCGTGCGCCTGCGGCCCCAGTCCGTCGGTCCCCCGCAGCCCATGCATCGCCGCCCACGGAAACGCCGCCGTCCATCGTGTCAACCGCGCCAGCAACGCCCGGTCTCCCGCCAAATGCACCGCCGCCCCGCGCACCAGGTTCCGCGTCTCGTTCACAATCCCGCCCCACAACTTCCGCCCCTCCCAGAACCGTTCGTAACTGGAACTCGTCCGGAACACCAGCAGCATCCCCAGCGCCAAACCCAGCAGCGTATGCATCAACGGCGGCATCCCCACCGCATGCACCCGCTGGTGAAACGCCACCACCCCCGCCGCCCACGCCACGCACAGCGCCACCCGCCCGCTGATCTCCCGCACCAGCGAGCCGCGAATGTCGAAGAAGTGGTCCAGCCACTGATGAGGATCGTATTGAATCATGCGCTACTTCGAGTACTTAGGATAAACCGGCTCCGCCGGCTTCTTCGCCGGGTTCTTCCGCAACTCCTCCATCGCCACCCGGATCGCCGCCTCCAACTGCATGTCCCGCCCCTGCCGCGCCGCCGCCGGGTCGTCACCTACTTCCACATCCGGCGCCACGCCCTTATATTCAATATCAAACTCACCCCGCAAATTCCGGAACGCAAAATCCGGCGAAGTCAGCGTGCCCCCGTCCATCAACTCCGGATACGCCCCAATCCCCACCAGCCCGCCCCACGTCGTCTTCCCCACCAGCGTCCCCACCTTGTGGAACCGGAAGTAATACGGCATCGCATCCCCGCCCGAACCCGCGAATTCATTGATGATCATCACCCGCGGCCCCGTAATCCCCATCCCCGGCGTCGTCGTGTCGTGCCCATACCGGAATCGCCAATAGTTCATCGGCACCCGCCGCAATACATCAATCACGTAGTCCGCCGTCTTCCCGCCCGCGTTATACCGCTCGTCAATAATCACGCCCTCTTTCCCCGATTGCGCATAGTAATACCGCACAAAACTCTCATACCCGCCCGCCCCCGTGTTCGGCATATAAACATACGCCAGCTTCCCGCCCGACGCCGCGTCCACCTTCCGCCGGTTCCCCTCCACCCAGTCGAAATAGCGCAACTCCGTCTCGCTCGCCACCGGGACAACAACCACCTCCCGCGCCCCCGCTCCGCTCGCATCCGCGCCCACCCGCAGCCGCACCCGCTTCCCCGCTCGGCCCTCCAGGAACGCAGCCATCTCCTGCTCCGCCTTCACCTCCTTCCCATCAATCGCCAACACATAATCCCCCACCCGCACCTCCACGCCCGGCTCCGTCAACGGCGCCCGCAACGCCGGATTCCAATTCTCCCCATTGAAAATCTTCCGAATCCGATACCGCCCATTCGCCACCTCGTAATCAGCCCCCAACAACCCGCCCGGAACCCGCTTCCCCGCCTGCACATCCCCGCCC
The DNA here is from genome assembly GCA_947466555.1 of Acidobacteriota bacterium. GTDB lineage: Bacteria > Acidobacteriota > Terriglobia > Bryobacterales > Bryobacteraceae. The sequence goes on from CANIFK010000469.1 coordinate 2,889, forward strand.
CGCACGTACAAATGGCGAACGCTGATGTGCCCCAACATCTCCGCAAACAGGTAGTTCAGGTCCGCCCGCGAACCCACGCCCCGCAAGTACTTCTCATACCGTTCCGACATCGCCCGCGCGTCCACGCCATGCAGGTTCGGGTCGTAGAAATACTCCGCCTGCATCCGCCACGCTTCCCGGTACATCTGCTTCCACTCCTCCCGCGGATCCGTCCAAACCGCAATCTTCGACACGTCCACCGTGCCCTCCCCCGCCTTCGCCGGCGCCCCCGCCCCAGCCAGCGAATACTGCTGCCCCTTTCGCAATAAAACCTTCTCCCCGTCCGCCGTCACCGTCCACTCGTTCACACCCTCGGCAAACACCGCCGCCTTCCGAGTCTTCATCTCAAACCGGTGCACCACCCCGCCGCCCGACTCCTTGGCCTCGTGCAAAAACAGCACCCCCGCCTTCCCCGCCTCCAGCCCCTGGTAATCCCGCGGCGGCACGGGCAGCGCCAAGATCCGCTGCCCAAGCCCCGCCACGTCCACCCGCACCACCGGCTTCTCTTCCTTCGCCGCGTCTTTCTTCTCCGTCTCCTCATCGCTCTCCGCCGCCAGCGGGGAAGCCGTGTCCTTCCGCAGCACCATCACGTAAGCGTGGCTATGCACCGAAAACGGCATCGCATTCATATCCAGCCCGCTCAACGTCGGCCCCGCATTCGTCGACGCCGTGAAGTAAAGGTACAACCCGCTCCGGTCAAACACCGGGAACCGCACATCGCTCATCCCATCGGTCAACTGCACGGTATTCTTCCCGGCCAGCGAATACGCAAACGCCGCCCGGAACCGCGACGGCAACTGCTTTGTATAAACCACCCACTGCGAATCCGGCGCCCACGCCGCCGCCATCGAACCCGGATCAAAGTAGTAGTCGGTGTCAATCGTGCTCACTCGCCCGCTCGCCACCTCCACCAGCAGCAAATGCAGCCGGTTGTCCTCGCACACAATCCACTTCGAATCCGGAGACCAAACCGGCTTAAAGTAATACCCCGGCTTCGCGTCCATCGCAATCGTCCGCCGTTCCCCCGTCCCGTCCTGATTCGCAATGGTCAACGCATACCCGCCGCTCTCATCGCTGAACCACGCAACGGACTTCCCATCCGGCGCCCACGCCGGGCTCCGGTCATGCGCCCCCGGAGAGTTCGTCAAAACCCGCACATCGCCCTTCTCCGCCGGCACCGTCACAATCTCGCCCCGAGCCTCAAACGCCACACGTTTCCCCATCGGCGACACCGCAAACTCCCGCAGCATCCCCGCCCCCTTCTCCCACCGCGGCCGCACCTCGCTCAGGTCCGCCGCCACCGTCACCGGAACATCCGTCACCTTCTTCGTCTTCACATCAAACAACTGCAACCCGCCAAACCGTTCCAACACAATCGCCCCGCCCCCGCCAGACGCTGACTTGTAATCCAGCCCCGCGTTCTCCACCACCCGCCGAACCGTCTTCGCGTTCGTGTCGTAAGCAAACAGCTTCACCGTCCCTTCCCGATCGGAAAGGAAGTACACATCATTTCCCACCCAAATCGGATCGGTGTCGTTCGAGTTCGCGCGCGGCACCTCCGTCACCACCGAATCGCTCAACCGCCCAATCCAGATCTTCGTCGTCTGCCCGCCGCTGTAGTTCTTCCAGGCGTCATAGCTGTGCGGCTGCCGGAAAAAACCAATCGGCATGTACGCCATCCGCGCCCCGTCCGGCGAGTACGACCCCGCCACCGCCAAATTAAACGGCAACACCTCCTCCGCCCCGCCCTCGGCCGGAATCGTAAACAACTGCCGGTACCGCTCCGTCGTCGCCAACCGGCTGGACCGGAACACAATCCGCTTCCCGTCATTCGTCCAGGTGGTCGGTTCGTCAATCCCCGGATGATACGTAATCCGCTTCGGCACCCCGCCCGTCACCGGCACCGTGTAGACATCAAAGTTCCCGTCATACTCGCCGCTAAACGCCACCGTCTTCCCGTCCGGAGAAAACACCGGATACGTCTCCACGCCCTGGCCCGACGTCAGCCGCACCGCGGCGCCGCCAGCCTTCCCCACCCGCCACAGGTCACCCGCGTAGGAAAATACAATGTCGGTGCCGTTAAACGCCGGCCGCTGCGGTAGTATCGAAATCTCCTG
>CANIFK010000470.1 GCA_947466555.1 Acidobacteriota bacterium
AGCGCTGCGTAGCCGTAGGCCATGGCGGGGCGGCAGAGGAACTCGCGGACTAGCCCCAAGTGGGTGCGCCAGAGGGGCGCGTCGGCACCGGGGTTTTGATAGCCCCAGACCTGGTCCACCGTCGTAAGGACGATGGCCATTGGCAGGGCGATGTAGGCGAGTTTGGTGAGGAGGGGACGGTAGGACTGCGGGTCCTGCAGGATGCGGCGGCGGGAGACCCAGAGGCCGATGAGGAAGTTGGCGAAGAGCTCCGTGGACCAGCCGATTTCGCCGGGGAGATGGCGGAGGTTGCCTTGGAAACGGTGGGCCAGCAGCTGCGGGAATGGGGCGGAGGAGTAGGCCTTTACATCGTCCATTAACCGCTTGGCGCTTTGCTCCTTGCGTTCGGCTTGTTTCTTCTTCTCTTCAGCGGTGGGTTCCTTGCGGGTGAAGTGATCGTAGGTGGTCCCGATGGTGGCCACGATCAGAGGGGCGAAGGTGAGGCCGGCGGCGATGAAGAGGAGTTTGCGATCCGTCTTGTTGCGGAAGAGGATGAGCAGGAAGCCGAGCAGCGCGTAGACGTGCAGCACGTCGCCCCACCAGATGAGGAAGAAGTGGAGGACGCCGAGCGTAAGGAGGACGGTGAGGCGGCGGCGGAAGGTGGAGAGGAAGTTGGGCGAATGGCGTTCGGTGGCGCGCATCAGTTGCACGCCGAAGCCGAGTCCGAACAGGAACGAGAAGAGGGTGTAGAACTTGCCCTGGGCGAAGATGTAGATGAAGAGCGTGGCCAGGCGGTCCGGCGTGGAGGTCCAGTAGGGGTTGTTTTCCCAGTTGAAGAACGCATTCATCGGGCCGACGTAGAGCGGCATATTGATGAGAAAAATGCCGAGGACGGCGAGGCCGCGGAGGACGTCCATGGCGGCGATGCGCTCCTGGCGGGCCACTGGGGTGAGCGGGATGGGCTCGGGTTCGGGCTCTGGCTCGGGTTGGGGGTCTGGCTGGGGATCGGGTTGGATCTCGTCCGGCAGATCTGTTTCGGGCATGGGCTTAGTGTAGCCGAGTTCACCGGCCTGACCCCAACCGGCGGGCTACTGTTCGCGGCCGAACTTCAGGAAGCCGGCGCCTTGATAGAGGATTAGGAGTTTATTGGTGGGCGTGAGGTCGATGATGGGTTTTGTGAAGACGCCGGTGGCGTCGACGGTTTCCCACACGCCGTTTTTCCAGAGGCGGACTACGTCGGCGATGGAGGTGTAGGCGACGACCGGGTCGCCGGCGGAGCGGACCTGGATGGAGCAGTGGGGGCGGACGGTTTCCAGCGGCGCGGCGATGGAGCTGATCCCTTGCCACTGGCCGGTGTTGGTGTTGCGCGTGACGAGGCGCAGTTCGCCGGGGTCCTTGGTGAAGCAGAACTGGGAGGGGCCGAGCACCTTCTGCATGTCGGCACTGGCGAGGCCGGTGACGGGGAGAGTGTTGAGGCCATTGTTATCGCTAAAGACGCCGTTGAAGCGGCTGACATAGGTGGCGCCGCCGCTACCGACGGCGAGGAAACCCATGGAGGAATCCGACGTGACTTCAATGGCCACGGGGCCTTTGCCGGTCATGGTGGCGAGGGTGATTTTGACGGGCGTGGTCCAGACGCCGGCGGCGGAGCGGCGGACGTAGAAGATGCCGTTGTTGATGTTGTTCAAGGTCCGGAGGCGGTAGACGAAGTGGGCATTAAGAAGGGCATCGGCCTGGCCGACGATGGTATCGACGATTTGGCCGGTGGTGTTGTCGGGCATTTTGACGGTGCCGCACTGCCAGTTGGAGCTGGGACCGCAGTTGCCGGCGCCGGGGGTGAGTTGGAGGGCGTACCAGAACGCACCGGCGTTCCAGAGGCTGATGAGGCCGGCGCCGCGGGTGCCTACCGAGGCATAGATATTGCTGGGAATGGTGACAGGGAGCAGCGTTTCGGGCACGAGCGCGCCGCCGGTGGAGGTGGCGGCGATGAGCGCGGTGCCGCTTTTGTAGGCGACGAGCGTGCGTTCCGGGCTGAGCGGTATGACGCGGGAGGCCATGTGGCCTTCGGAGGCGTTGGAGATGGTTTCAAAAGTCCAGGCGGCGCGGAGGCCGATGGGGAAGAGCAGAAAGAGAGTGAGCGCAATGGTTCGCATGGATCCTCAGGACGGAGAGCGGAAACGGCGCGAAAACTTTTCACGCTAATTAGCTGAGGAGGTAGTCGAGGTCTTCTTTGCGGAGGGTGGCGAGGGTGGCGTTGTCCTCACTCAGGATGGCGTCGGCGAGGTCGCGCTTGCTTTGCTGGAGTTCGAGGATGCGCTCCTCGATCGTGTTCTTGGCCACGAGGCGGTAAGCGAAGACGGGGCGGGTTTGGCCGATGCGGTGCGTCCGGTCGATGGCCTGGGCTTCGACGGCGGGGTTCCACCAGGGGTCGAGGAGGTAGACGTAATCGGCGGCGGTGAGGTTGAGGCCGGTGCCGCCGGCTTTGAGGCTGAGCAGGAAGATGGGGCAGGACTCGTCGGCCTGGAAGTGTTCGACGCGTTTCTGGCGGTCCGTCGTCGAGCCGTCGAGATATTCGTACTTGAGATTCCGTTCGTCGAGGCGGGGCTTCAAGAGCGCGAGGAGGCTGGTGAATTGGGAGAAAACCAGCGCCTTGTGGCCTTCTTCGGCGATTTCGGTGAGCTGATCGAGCAGCACGTCGAACTTGGCGCTGACGGGCTTGGCCGTTTCCTGCACCAGTTGCGGATGGCAGGCGATTTGGCGGAGGCGGAGGAGGGCTTCGAGAACGTGGAGTTTCGACTTCGCCAGACCTTCCTGCTGGATGCGCTTGTTGAGATCGTTCTTCACCTTGAGCAGGATGGTGTTGTAGAGCTTGCGCTGGTCGGTATCGAGCTCGCAGTAGAGGACGTTTTCGGAGCGGGCGGGGAGGTCACTGGCCACCTGTTGCTTGGTACGGCGGAGGATGAGGGGGCGGAGCGATTTGCGGAGCCACTCGCGGGATTCGGGCTCCATGGTGGTGCCGGCTTTGAAGAACGTGGAGGCGCCGAGGAGGCCGGGGTTGAGGAATTCGAAGAGGCTCCAGAGTTCGCCCAAGTGGTTTTCGACGGGGGTGCCGGTCATGACGACGCGGCTGCGGGCGTTGAGGATGCGGGTGGCTTTGGCGGAGTCGCTGGAGGAATTCTTGATGGCCTGGGCTTCGTCGAGGACGACGGTGTTGAACTCGAAATCCTTGAGGTCGACGACGTCGCGGCGGAGGGTGCCGTAGGTGGTGAGGGCGACGTCGTGGCGGGCGATCTCTTCATGGGAACGGGCGGTGCCGGTGTAGTTGAGCACCTTCAGATTCGGCGTGAAGCGGCTGGCTTCGGCCTCCCAGTTGAAGAGCAGGGATTTGGGGACGATGACGAGATCGGGCGGGAGGGCTTCGCCGGCCGCGCGGCGCCCGCGATGGAGCTCCAGGAGCGCGAGCATTTGGATCGTTTTGCCGACGCCCATGTCGTCAGCAAGGCAGCCGCCGAGGCCGATGGATTCGAGGAACAGGAGCCAGGCGAGGCCTTCGCACTGGTAGGGACGCATGGTGCCGATGAAGCCGGCGGGCTGGGGGGCGGGCTGGAGACCCTGGAAGCCGCGGAGGCGGCCGCGCACCTTTTGAAAGCCTTCGTCGGTTTGGACGTCCTTCTTCTCATCGAGCAGGGCATCGAGGAGCGGGGCCTGCGGCATTTTCAGGCGGTAGGCGCCATCGACTTCCTTGCCGAAGTTGGCGAGGGGGGCGTAGCGCTGGATCCACTCTTCGGGCAGCAGGCCGATGGAGCCATCGCCGAGTTTGACGTAGCGCGACTTGTTCTGCATGGCCGCGATGAGCTCGGGGAGGTTGGCTTCGAGGCCGTCGAAGTTGGCGACGGCTTCGACATCGAACCAGTTGATGTTGGTGGCGACTTTGACTTTGGTGAATGAGGACGTGCGGACGGGCTTGCCTTCGGCGAGGACCTCCCACTTGTCTTCGAGGAGGTGGCGGACGGCGGTGGCGAAGCGCGGGAGGGCGAGGTTCCAGATGCGTTTGCCGGAGATGGGGTCCTGGCCGGACTGGAGGCCGAGGCCGCGGAGGAGGACGCGACAGGCTTCATGGAACGGCTGATCGAAGATGACGACTTCGGCGGCGTCATCGGACATGGTGAAGTGGATGTCGTTATCGGGCGCGTCGGTTTGGCGTTCGCCGTCGTTGTAGAGGAACGAGAGCAGGCCTTCGGCGGTGGCGCGATGGGTGTCGAATTTCAGGCGCAGGCGGGGCGTGGGGCGGCCGCGGACTTCCTTGGGCTTCAGCTCTTCGGGCAGTTCCCAGGTGGGGCCGCGGCGGAGGCTGGTGACGAGGCCGAAGAAGTGGGGCCAATCGGAGCGCGGGACGAGGAGGGACTGGCCGTTGGCGGCCTGGCGGATCCAGGCGTTGGAGGAGCGGGTTTCGAGTTCGGCGAGGGTGTTATCGAAGAGAACGACGCGGAAATCGAGGAAGGCGGCCTTCTTGATGGGGACGATGTGTTCGCCGTCCATCAAATCGATGGACGCTTCGATCCACTCTTCGTTCTTGATCTCGGGGCGGAGTCGGAGGCGCCACTTGTTGTTGCTCCAGGTGACGGGGCGCCAATGTTCCTTGGCGAAGGACGGGCCGGAGAAGAGACGGTTGGTTTGCGCGAGCTTGCGGGCGAGTTCGGGGAGGCGGGGGCCGGTGAGGTAGAGGGTCGACTTGAGGAGATCGTTTAAGTAGTACGTGCTCCAGGCGGCGTGGTCGGGCAGAACGAGGAGGAGCTCGGCGAGGATGTCGCGATCGGCAGGGTCGGGGAGGCGCTCGATATCGGCGCGGCGGATGCGGGCGGGTTTGGGGACGGTGAGTTCGCCGTTCTTCTTGCGTTCGCGGTAGAAGATCTCGATCTCCATGGCGTGATGGATGGCCGAGGGGGGCTGGGAGAGGCGGTAGATGAGGTGTTCGCCGAATTTGGAGTCGTCGCCGAAGCGGGGTTCGGGATCCTCTTCGCTGATGGCGGATTCGACGATGGGCTGCCAGTTGGCGCGGAGGG
>CANIFK010000471.1 GCA_947466555.1 Acidobacteriota bacterium
ACGAACTGGCTGGCCGAAACGCCGGCGCTGTTCAAGTTCAGCACGCGCAAGGACCGCGCGACGAGGGTTCTTTCGTATCTGGCGGAAGTGAATGTCAACGGCAATCCGGAGGTGAAAGGCCGCATCATTCCGGCCGAATGCAAACCCGCTCCTGTGCCGGCCATGAATCCGTTGGCACCGCCGCCGGGGACTAAACAGTTACTGGATAAGATGGGTCCGGATAAGTTCGCGGCCTGGCTTCGTTCACAGAAGCGCCTGTTACTTACGGATACGACAATGCGCGATGCGCACCAATCGCTGTTCGCCACGCGCGCCCGGACGTATGATCTGCACCAGATCTCCAACTTCGCCGCGCATGAAATGAGCGGGCTGTTCAGTTTGGAAATGTGGGGCGGGGCGACTTTCGACGTTTCCATGCGCTTCCTGCTGGAAGACCCTTGGGAGCGGCTGCGGCTGTTGCGCGCGGCGATTCCCAACATCTGTTTCCAGATGCTGCTGCGAGCCTCGAACGCCGTTGGATACACCGCCTACCCCGATAACGTTGTCCGCGAGTTCATCTATGGCTCCGCCGAGAACGGCATGGACATCTTCCGCGTGTTTGATTCGCTGAATTGGCTGCCAAACATGAAGGTGCCGATGGAAGCGGTGCGGAAGGCGAATAAGGTTTGTGAGGCCGCCGTATGTTACACCGGCGATATCCTGGATCCGAAGCGCGACAAGTACTCGCTCGCCTACTACGTGAAAATGGCGAAGGAGTTGGAGAAGATGGGCGCGCATATCCTGGCAATTAAGGATATGGCGGGGTTGTGCAAGCCGTACGCCGCGCAGAAACTGGTAAAAACGTTGCGGGAAGAGGTGGGTCTGCCGATTCACTTCCACACGCACGATACCAGCGGCATCAACGCATCGTCGATCCTGAAGGCGGCCGAAGCGGGCGTCGATGTCTGCGATGCGGCGCTTGCGTCGATGAGCGGTACGACCAGCCAGCCGAATCTCAATTCCATCGTGGCCGCGCTCGCCAACACGCCGCGCGACACGAAGTTGAATCTCGATGCCCTCAACCAGGCGAGCGATTACTGGGAGGGCGTGCGCGCCTGGTATAAGCCGTTTGACAGCGGCCTAAGTTCCGGCACAGCGGAAGTCTATCTGCACGAAATGCCGGGCGGCCAGTTTACTAACTTGAAGGAACAGGCCGAAGCAATGGGTCTGGGCCCCAAGTGGGGACAGATCGCCCGCACATACGCCGAAGTCAATATGGCATTCGGCGATATCGTGAAGGTGACGCCGTCGAGCAAGGTAGTTGGCGATATGGCCATCTTCCTGGTGTCACACGGGTTGACCATGGGCGATATCGAGCGATTGCCGGTGGACCATACGCTAACGCTGCCGAACTCGGTGATCGACATGTTCGAAGGGTCGCTCGGGGAACCTCCCGGCGGCTGGCCGAAGAAGCTGGCGAGCATTATCCTAAAGGGCGGCAAGCCGCGCAAAGGACGCCCAGGTGCCCACATGCCGGCCATCGACCTGAAGGAAACCGCGCTCGTCGTGGAAAAGAAGATCGGCCGGAGACCCAGCCGGACCGATGTTCTGAGTTACTTAATGTACCCGGACGTCTTCGTCAAATTCGCCAAGGCACATGCAACTTACGGTGACTTAGAGGCATTGCCGACGCCCCAGTTCTTTTACGGCCTGACGAAGGGCGAAGAGATCAACGTCTCCATCGAAGATGGTAAGTCGCTGATCATCAAATACCTCACCACCAGCGAACCGCATCCGGATGGCACGCGCACGGTGTTTTTCGAGCTGAACGGGCAACCGCGCGAAGTGACGGTGCGGGACCGGAGCTTGCAGCCGACCGCCGCGGCGCGCCTAAAGGCCGACCCGGCCGAAGCCGGTCAAGTGGGCGCACCTATCCCTGGCGCCGTTTCCTCAATCGCGGTAGAGTTGGGGCAGAAGGTGGAAAAAGGGGAACGGTTGCTTGTGATGGAAGCCATGAAGATGCAAACCACGGTGTACGCCCCGATCAGCGGAACCGTGAAGCAGAAACTGGTGGCTCCCGGCGCACAGGTGGAATCGAAGGATCTCCTTATCGTGATCGGCTAGCTCTTTTCGATGACAACCAGTTACCAGCTCGCGCGGCGGCTCGCCTTTACCGGGCTGAGCGTAAGTGCCGCGCTGGCGGTAATGAAAATCTGGATCGGCTTGGCCGCCGGCTCGGCGGCCACCGTTGCCGATGGCGTGGAGTCCGCTGCCGACGTGTTTGCGTCCGGGCTGTTAATCCTCGGCCTGACCATCGCCGCGCGCCCGGCCGACCGGAATCATCCGTACGGGCACGGGCGATTTGAAATTCTAACTGGCCTGGCGATCGGGCTGTTGCTCTGTGTAACGGGCGCTGGCATTAGCTATCGAAGCTACCTCCATATCGGAAACGCAGGCGCGCCGCCCCAGGCGTTTGCCGTCTGGCCGCTGCTCATTTCGCTCAGTGCGAAAGCCGTGCTGAGTTACTACAAATTGAGTGTCGCCAAACGAATTCAGTCCGGGGCGCTGGCCGCTGATGGGAAGAACGATTTTGTCGATGTCATCTCTGGCTGTACGGCACTGGGGGCGCTAGGACTGAGCCTTTTCAACCCGGAACGGTTCGCGAACGCGGACCCGATCGGGGCTGTTCTGGTCGGTGGCATTGTGTTTTTCCTCGGCCTACAAGTAATGTGGGAAACCTCGGAGCAGTTAGTCGACACCATGCCGGATGATACAAATCTGGAGGAGTTGCGAAAGGTCGCGATGGACGTCCCGGGAGTCGAGTATGTCGAAAAGATTCTGGCTCGGAAGACGGGCCTCAAATGGCACGTCGACATGCATATTCACGTCGATCCCGTGATGACCGTCCGCGATTCCCACATCGTCGCCGGCACCGTGAAAACACAGCTCCGCTCAAAGTTGAATTGGATTGAAAACGTCCTCGTCCACATCGAGCCCTTTGAACCCGCACCGCCAGTTCGATAGACTGCTGGTTCCATGCAATCCCTCTCCCGCCGCTACTTCTTCTATGGCGCAGCCCTCTCGGCCGCCGTACCCGCCGCTGGTTTCGGCAGCAGCCCATCGCTCAAATCCTTGGGCTACAAATCGCCCAACGAGAAACTAAACCTTGCCGCCATTGGCGCCGGCGGGCAACCAGCCGCCGATCTGCGCATCGCACACGCGGGAGTGGAAAACGTCGTCGCGCTGGCCGACGTCGATTGGACTCGCGGCGAAGAGTCGTTCAAACGTTTCCCGAACGCCGAAAAGTTCAAGGATTTCCGCCAAATGCTGGACAAGAAGGGAAAGGAGATCGACGCGATCGTCGTCGGTCCGCCCGACCACATGCACGCCACCTGCGCCCTGGCCTGTATGCAACTCGGCAAGCACATCTACTGCGAAAAACCGCTCACCCGGACGTCCTGGGAAGCCCGGCTCCTTCGCCAGGCCACCGAGAAATACAAGGTCGCCACGCAGATGGGCAATCAGGGCTACTCCCACGATGCCACCCGCGTTGCCTGCGAAATCATCTGGTCCGGCGAAATTGGCGATGTGACCGAGGTCCACGCCTGGACCGGCCGCCCCTCCTGGCCGCAAGGCATGACCCAGACGCCGGCCGCCTCGCCTGTGCCCGGCACTCTCGATTGGGACCTCTGGCTCGGCGGCGCCGCAGCACGCCCCTTCACCGCGGGCGACGCTACGTATAGCCAGTTCGTCACCGACCGCAACACCCGCTACGGGCGCACCGGCCGCGATCCCTGGGGCTACTATCTCCCGTTCAACTGGCGCGGCTTCTACGACTTTGGCTCCAGCCTCATCGGCGATTGGGGCGTGCACATTCTCGGCCCCGCCAACTGGGCGCTCCAACTCGGCCCCGAACATCTCATCAGCGTCGAATGCGTCAAGAAGGATTCCCTGCCCCCCACCACCTTCCCCGACGTACTGACCATCAAATACGTGTTCGGCCCCCGGCCCGGCATGCCGCCAGTTACTATCTATTGGTATCACCACGCCGGCGGCGACGCCTATCTCCCGCCCGGCATGACGGCCGAGCAAGCCCGCAAGATTCCAAACGAAGGACCGCAAGTCGGCCCCGCGCCCACCGGGCCGCCCCGCCCCGTGCCGCCCAACAGCGGCTACAACGAAATCTTCGTCGGTGCCAAGGGATACCTCGGCACCAGCGGCCGCGGCGAAGGCGTCGGACTCCTCCCCGGCTCCCGCTGGGCCGAATACAAACTTCCCGCGCCTTATCTCTCGCGTTCCCCAGGTGCCAGCACCGGGTCCAACCACGCCGCCCACGCCCGCGATTGGATCCGCGCCTGCAAGGGCGGAGCGCCGGCCTGCTCCAACTTCTCCATCGCCGCCCGCTATACCGAATGGCTCGTCCTCGGCGCCGCCGCGGTGCATGTCGATGGCAAACTGCTGTGGGACAACGCCAAAGGCGAGTTCAGCAACAACCGCGAAGCGAATAAGTGGGTCAAGCCCACCTTCCGCAAAGGCTGGGAGATTAAGCTATAACATCCCGGATGACGTGGCCGAAAACGTCCGTCAGTTTCCGGTCCACACCGTTGTGCCGATAAGTTAATTTTTCATGGTCAATTCCCAACTGGTGGAGCACCGTCGCATGGATGTCATATCCATAGATCGGATGCTCCGCCGGCTTGTAGGACCACTCGTCGCTCGCGCCGTACGTCACGCCCCCCTTGATCCCGCCGCCAGCCAGCCACGACGTGAACGTGAACGGGTTGTGGTCCCGCCCCTTGGAGCCCTGGCTGCAAGGCATCCGGCCGAACTCGGTGGTCCAATAAACGATCGTATCGTCCAATAAACCGCGCGATTTCAAATCTTTGATCAACGCCGCGGCCGGTTTATCCATCTCCGTGCCCATCTGGCCATGGTCCTTGGCAATGTCCTCGTGGCTATCCCAATTGCGTCGGGGAAAGCCGTTATCGGCGCCGCTCCACACCTGCACAAATCGGACACCGCGCTCCAATAGCCTTCGTGCGATCAGACAG
>CANIFK010000472.1 GCA_947466555.1 Acidobacteriota bacterium
CTCGTAGTAGCGGGGAAAGGGGACTTTGTCGGCGTTCAACCAGATGCGGGCGGGGTCCTTGAACGGCTGCCAGCGCGGCTTGCGGGGGACGCCGGCGGGCAGGTCTCTCTGAACGGATAGACCACTCCACGCCTTTTGGATATCCTGCTCGGTCATCATCTCGTCGAAACCGTAGAGGCCGGGCGAGCTGGGGCGGTTCAGATGCATCTTGCCGAACACCGCCGTCCGGTAGCCGGCGCCTTTGAACTGCTTGGGGAGGGTGGGCTTGTTGGGGTCGAGTGAGGTTTTGAGAACCGTCACGCCGGCGGCGGAGGGCATCTGGCCGGTGAGGAGCGACTGGCGGGACGGCGTGCAGACGGGCTGATTGCAGTAGTGCTTGGCGAAGCGAACGCCTTGGCTGGCGAAGTGGTCGAGGTTCGGCGTCGACACCTTTCGATTTCCGTCGGCGCCGAGGACGTAGCCGGCGTGATCGTCGGCGATGATAAAGACGAAGTTCGGTTTCCGCTTCGGGGCGGCGGCGGCGGCAAGCAGGGCGCGGCGGGAGATCATTCGGATATGCTACTCCAACCGCGCTTGGAAAGGTCACGGTAGATATAAAAACCGGCGGCGGCGGAGAGCGCGAGCATCCCGATCCCGAGGCCAGTTTCCTTGAAGAGAACCTTACCCAGGCCGAACAAGGCCATGTAGATCATGACGCAACCGGCGATCCAGCAGGTGAGGTTATTGAGCCCATCCGCGGCTGGCTTCACGTCGGGGGCGAGCTTGGCGATGGGGGCCCACCCGCTGCGGGACGGCCTGGTTTTGCGGTAGAAGCTGATGAGGATCTCGTCCTTTTCTGGCGGTGTCAGGAACGTGGCCAGAAGCCAGGCAGCGGTGGTGATCCCGACGGTGATGATCATCAGCCAGGCGAACTGGACGGGATTGTCGGAATCGAGATGCCAGAAGAGCTGGAGGCTGACGCTAACGAGGAAGGCCGCGCCCATGGCGACGACTTCGCTCCAGGCGTTGATGCGCCACCAGTACCAGCGGAGAAGCAGCACGCCGCCAGTGCCGGCGCCGGTGACGATGAGCAGTTTCCAGGCGCCGGAGATGGAGTCCATGTAGAACGTCACGGCGGCGGAGATGAGGGTGATGCCGACTGTCGCCACCTGGGACATCATGACGTAGTGTTCGCCGGTCTCATTGGGCTTCAGGAAGCGACGGTAGAAGTCATTAACTAAGTAACTGGCGCCCCAATTGAGCTGGGTGGCAATTGTCGACATATAAGCGGCGGCGAAGCCGGCGAGCATGAGGCCACGCAGCGACGGCGGCATGTAATCGATCATCACCTTGATATAGCCGGTTTCCGGGTCGGCCAAGCCGGGATAGAGTACGACGCTGGCAAGGGCAGTAAGTATCCAGGGCCAGGGGCGGATGGCGTAATGTGCTATGTTGAACCAGAGCGTTGCGAGTAGTGAGTGACGTTCATCGCGGGCGGAGAACATTCTCTGCGCAACATATCCGCCGCCGCCGGGTTCAGCTCCTGGGTACCAAGTGGCCCACCAGTTGAGTGAGATGTAGACAAGGAACGTGATCATCGGCATCCAAGGGGAGTCGAGATCCGGGACGAACGAAATCAGTGAGTTTTTCCCGCCCGGCGCAATGCCGCGCGCCAGATCGACCGCAGCGAGTTTCGTCATCAGCGCATCCATGCCGCCGACCGCCTGGACGGCACATACGGCCAGCACGATCACCATGGCCATCTTGATAAAGAACTGAACTACGTCTGTTACCAGGACGCCCCAAAGGCCGGACAGGGTGGAGATCCACGAAGTTATGCCGATAAGAGCTAATACGACGATGATCGCCGTGAACTTGTCCACATTGAGGACCAGCATGAGTATCTTGACCATGGCGAGGTTGACCCAGCCGAGCACTATGCAATTAATCGGAATGCCGAAGTAGAGAGCGCGGAAGCCGCGGAGAAAGGCCGCTGGTTTACCCGAGTAACGAATCTCAGAAAATTCGATGTCCGTCATGACCCCACTTCGCCGCCAAAGACGCGCATAGAAGAAGACGACTAACATGCCACCAGCAACAAAGTTCCACCACAACCAGTTTCCCGCGATGCCATTACGCGCCACCATACCGGTGACGGCAAGCGGCGTATCGGCGGCGAAGGTTGTGGCGACCATGGACGTACCGGCGAGCCACCAGGGCACGTCGCGTCCGGAAAGGAAGAACTCATCGACGCTTTTACCGGCACGGCTCTTGTAATAGAAGCCAATGGCGATGTTGAGCGCGAAATATGCGGCGACGACGAGCCAATCGATGATGGAAAGTTGCATGGGGAAATCCCTTTACAAAACTCTTGAATTATATAGCGTAACCTTTGGCACGTGGATTGCACTATATAGTTTCATGCTATTGCGCCTGGTACTCGCGTTTGCTGTACTGCCGATGACCGTATGGGCACAGAAAGTGGAAGTGGTCGCTGCCGATCCGGTGAATTTTCCGGGCGTCGCCGACTCCAATAGCCCAATCCATTGGGCCAACGGGAACCGATTCGTCTTCAACTCCGACGGGCTGCCGCTACGGGCCGAGGGGCTGGATATGGGGAAGATGCGGTACATGCGGGCCGCCTACCTGATGAACTCGACTGTCGCGCCGTGGTGGCTGGAGGCGACCTATCGGGACGACGATGGGACGCTGTACGGCTGGTATCACCACGAAATCTACACGTTTTGCCCGACGGAAGGCGTGCGATACATGGGCGTGCCGGTGATCGGGGCCGTTGTCAGTTATGACAACGGGCATACGTTTACCGATTTGGGATTTGTTTTGACCGATGGCAATGAGCCGAAATGCGATGCCAAGAACGGCTTTTTCGCGGGCGGGCACGGGGATTTCTCCGTGATTTTGGACCGGGAGAAAAAGAATTTCTATTTCTTCTTTTCGACATACGGGGGACTGCCGAGCGAGCAGGGTGTGGCGGTGGCGCGGATGGCGTATGCCGACCGGAAGGCGCCTGCGGGCAAGGTCTTCAAGTACTTTGACGGCGGGTGGTCATCGGAGGGAATTGAAGGTAAGGTGACGCCCATCTTCACGGTAAAGATCCCGTGGGAAACGGAGCAACCTGACGCGTTGTGGGGGCCTTCGGTGCACTATAACCGGGAACTGGGCGAGTTCGTGATGCTGGTGAACCATGCCTGCTGCGGGGCCGACTGGCCGGCGGAAGGTATCTACATCAGCTTCAACGCGGACCTATCGAACCCGAAGGGCTGGGGCGAACCGGAGCGGCTAATCCAGGGCGGCGGGTGGTACCCCATGGCGGTTGGCATTGAGCCGGGGGATACGGACAAAGAAGCCGGCGGGACGGCGCGGCTCTTCATGGGCAGCGACTCCAACCACGTGCTTACTTTCCGGAAGGGGCAGAAGGGTGTTCTGTCGTACTCGATGGAGCGGGATCGGAAGCGATAGGGCGCCCGGACCGGGGGCCGCAATCTGCGGTCATTCAAGTCTGGACGCCGAAACGCGGCAGCAC
This sequence comes from Acidobacteriota bacterium, assembly GCA_947466555.1. Lineage (GTDB taxonomy): Bacteria > Acidobacteriota > Terriglobia > Bryobacterales > Bryobacteraceae. The sequence continues at coordinate 3,524 of CANIFK010000472.1, forward strand.
CCAGCGCATCAGGGCGAAGTAGGCGGCGATGACGACGATTGGGAGGATGACTTCGGACATTGGCGTTCTCAGTAATCCAGATGCAATCCGGCCGCGAATGGTGACACCATTTACGGCGTGAGCGAGGCGATGTAGGCGGCGAGCGCCAGCATGTCGCCGTTGCTCATGTGCCGGACAACCTTATCCATCTCCGAGCTCTTGCCGCCGCGCCGGGAGTTCGAGCGGAAATCATAGAGTTGCCGGACGATGGCGGTGGGCGAACGGCCAGCGATATTGGGCACGTTGTCCTTGCCGCGGTAACCGGGGCCGTGGCAACTGGAGCATTCGAGCGTCTTGTCGTTACCCCACGTTTCGGCGAGGCGCTTGCCGAGGGCGATGCTGCCTTCGGGAACGTAGGCCGTGTAGGTGGTAGCGGGGTCGCGAATTTCGAACTGCTCAAAGTCATCGGGGCCTTCGATAATGCGCTGGCCGAGCGGTTCCTGGGCGCCGGTACGGTCAAAGCGGAAGAGCCAGGCGGCGATTTTAGCCTTGGGAATGGTGGATTGTTCGACAACCCGGGTGAAGGAGGTGGCGGGGAGAGCCGCAAAGTACCGGGCGGCGGCGAGGATTTCGTCGTCCTGGGCGGCCTTGGCCGTGTTGGTCATGTTGGTCGTGGGAGCGCGGCCGGTGACGTGGGATTTGCGGCTGCCATCGCGGAACGCGTTCATCTGGGCAACGAAGTATTCGACGGGGAGACCGGCGAGCCGGGAATTCTCGGGCCGGCCGTTGCCGGTGGGAAGGTGGCAGTAGCCACAGGCGCGGACTTCGGGCTTGCGGCCGTGGGAGACGACGGTGGGCATCGGGGGATGATCCTCGGGACGCCAGTCAGGCGCGGCAAAGAGGTTGGTGACTTCGGCGCGGGTGAAGGAGAGCTTGCTGTTGGCGATTTGGAAGGGGCCGGGGGTTAATGTCGGCGGCGGGCCGGGCGGAGGAGGAGGGTTGGTGGGGTAGGCCCAATCGGGGACCGGTTCGAGGACCATCGGCTTTTGGCAGCCGGCGAGGAGAAGGGTGAGAAAGAGCAGCAGAGACGGGGTGCGAATCACGATGGGTACCATGCTATCAGGCAAACGGGTCGCGCCGTGAGGCACCGGACAGAAAAAAGCGCCCTGCTCGGGAGCAGGGCGCCGGTTGTCTTACGAATGAACTAATTGGTGCCTGGCACCAATTACTGCTTGGCACCAATTATTGCTGGGCGAGCTTCTCGCGCTGTTCCTTGAGGATGGCGCGGCGGCTGAGCTTGATCTTGTTGCCTTCGAGAGCCAGCACCTTCACCATGATCTGGTCGCCTTCGTTCAGTTCGTCACGGACGTTCTTCACGCGGCTTTCCGAGATTTCGGAGATGTGCAGCAGGCCGTCGGTACCGGGGAAGATTTCGACGAAAGCGCCGAAGTCGACGATCCGGACCACTTTACCCAGGTAGGTTTTACCGGGTTCGGCCACGGCGCAGATGTCTTGAAA
>CANIFK010000473.1 GCA_947466555.1 Acidobacteriota bacterium
GCCAACTCCGCCCGCAACGCTCCAAAGTCCGGATACCGGTGCACCGTGTGCTTCTCCAAACACCGCGCCACCACGCGCTGCAACCCCTCGTGCAGAATCTCCTCAATCCGCGGCGACGCGTGCATGTGCGCCTCCGCCCACTCCTCCCACGTCCAAGCCGAAAACGGCAGAATCCCCGTCAGCATCTGAAACAGCGTCACCCCGAACGAGTAGATATCCGCCGTAACCCCAACGTGCTTGGAATCCCGAAACTGCTCCGGCGGCATATGCGTCGCCGTCCCCGTCGCCCGCCCTGTCCGGCTCAAAGTCAGCGAATCCGACGTCGCCGCCGAACTCTCCCGCATCTCCGTCTCAACTTCCCCGCGGACTTTCACCAACCCGAAATCGGTAATCTTCAACACCCCGTCTTCGGTAATCAAACAGTTCTGCGGCTTGATGTCGCGATGCGCCTGAACGCCCTTCGCCCGCAAATGCACCATGCCATCGCAGAACGACAACGCAAACCGCAACGCCTGCGCCAAGTCGTCCATCAACCGCGGCGTCCCCACCCACCCGCTCAAGTCCCCGCCGCTGACATACTCCAAAAACAACACCGGCTTGCCCGCAATCTCCTCAACAAAGAAGGCACGCGCAACATTCGGATGCGCCTCCACCGCCACCCACGCCAGCGCCTCTTTCCGGAATAGCGGAGCAATCCGCGGGTTCCGCGCCAGCGCCTCATCCTGAAAGGTCTTCGCCGCCAGCACTTCCTGTTCCTCGTGGTCGTAGACGACGTACACCACGCCCATCCCGCCCTTCATCACCCGCCGGATTTCCCAACGGTTGGCCAGCCGGTCACCCACCTGCCATTCGCGAGGCATCCGCTAGAACAGATCCGCCACCCGAACCACCGCCTCCGGCGCCCCCAGCGTAGCAACGAATTCGTCCTCCGCATAAGCCACCGCATCCAAATACCGCCCATCTTCCGGCCGCCGGTGCACAATCACCCGCCGCCCCTGAAGATCGACAACCCAATACTCCGCAATCCCGGCGCGCGCATACAGCCCGGCTTTAACCGTCAAATCAAACGCCAACGTCGCCCCGGACACCTCAGCCACCAACAGCAAGTCCCCCGGCCCAGCCAGCCCTTCAATTTCGAAAAACGATCGATTCACAACAATCGCATCCGGCTCCGGCTCGCTCGTCGGCGTATCCTGCGGATGCATCGTTACGGATGGTTCCTGGGCCACAAAAGCCTCGCCATATACCTGACGCAACCACAGCACCAACCGCATCACCGCTCGCATGTGCGGACCCTTTTTCCCCATCTTCTCCACCAACTCCCCACCGATGAGCTCATACCGGTCCAGGTCCAACACCCCCGCCTGCTCCAACAGCGCACACTCGTCCCGCGTCCACAGCTTATGCGGCGGCACCATCACAGAAAGCGGAAGCTCCATCACAACCGGCATACCCACATTATGCCCGAACAACCACCCCTACAACGCCAGCTTCGGCGCCATCATCCACTTCAAAACGCCCCGTGGCTGCACGCCCAACTCAAACAAATCCACCCGCACCATCGCGCCCTTCTTAAAGTCCACCCGCAACTCCGGCGTCCCCAACAAAAACCCCAAAAACGAACTCATATGCGGCTCATGCCCCACCAGCAACAAGCTAGGCTCCCCGCGCAGCGTCCGCACCTCCGCCCACGTCTCCACCGGTGACGCCATCGGCACCAGCTTTATCGACGGCACCAGCTCCTCGGAATACCCCAAAATCTCCGCCGCCATCTCCGCCGTCTGCCGCGCCCGCACATACGGACTCGTCACAATCATCGTCGGCGACACGCTCGCCGTCCGCGCGCGCTTCAAAATCTCGCGCAACCGCTTCATACCCTCAGGGGTCAGCGCACGATCGGCATCCGCCTGTCCAGGACTGGCGTCCTCGGCGATGCCATGCCGGAGGAGATATATCTGCATAGGCTGTCGAAAGACACTCTAATTCTGTCATACTCGCTGCTTTCCCATGCGTGACGCCCTCAAACGTGACAACTGGCCCATCCTCGCCGCCGGCGCCGCCCTAGCCCTCAGCGTCGTTTCCATCGCCGCCTCCCAGATCTGCCTCGGCGCCGCCATCCTCCTCACCATCCGCGACTGGCGCCGCGCCCAATACCCCCCCGGGGCATCCATGCTCCTCTTCTTCTTCGCCTGGACCCTCCTCGCCGCCGGCCTCTCCCAATCCCCCGCCGCCGCCTACCCGCAGATCCGCAAATTCTTCGTCTACCTCATCGTCCCCTGCCTCGCCGCCGCCTACCGCGGACCGGACTCGGCCCGTTACATCCTCGCCGCCCTCGGCGCCGGCGGCACCCTCTCCGCCCTCTGGAGCCTCCTCCAATACGCCAAAAAATACTCCGCCGCCAAAGCCGCCGGCGTCAACTTCACCGACGCCTATATCGCCAGCCGCATCACCGGCTTCATGTCCCATTGGATGACCTTCGGCGGCACCATGATGGCCGTCTTCTTAATAGGAGCAGCCTACCTTCTCTTCACCAAACCCCTCCGCTGGCGCATCCCCGCCGTGCTCACCCTAATCGCCCTCGCCATCTTCCTCGGCTGGACCCGCGGCATCTGGATCGGCACCTTCGCCGGCTCGCTCTACCTCCTCTGGTCCTGGCGCAAAGTGTTCGTCCTCGCCGCGCCAGTATTGGCGTTGGCCGCCGTCGCCGTCATGCCCCAACCGGAAAAGGATCGCGTCCTGTCGATCGTCCAACCCCGTGGCGATACCGATTCCAACGGCCACCGCAAAGCCCTCTTCCGCACCGGCGCGGCCATCATCCAGGCCCAACCGTTCTTCGGCGTCGGCCCCGAGCAAGTCGAGCGCAACTTCGACAAATACGCCCCCGAAGACATCCCCCGGCCCTTCCCGCGCGCCTGGTGGTACGGCCACCTCCACAACATCTACATCCAGTTCGCCGCCGACCGCGGCCTCCCCGCCATGTTCGCCATCATCGGCTTCTTCTTCTATGCCACCTGGAAAATCATCAAGGCGGCCATCCCCGCCACCGGCGACCGCAAATGGATCCTCCACGGCATCGCGGCCTTCCTGATCGGCGTCCTCGTCACCGGCGTCTTCGAACACAACCTCGCCGACAGCGAGATCTTAATGCTTGCCCTCGGCCTCCTCACCCTCGGCAGCAGCGTCGCCGCCAGCCGTGATAGCATACCCGTATAGGGTATACGAATCATGTCTGCCATAAAACTCCAAATTGAAGGCATGCACTGCCAGGCCTGCGTCGCCCGCGTCAAGCGGGCCCTCGAACGCGTCCCGGACATCCGCATCCACGAAGTACAGGTAGGATCGGCCGAAATCGAAGCCATCGATCCCGCCGCCGCCATCGCCGCCGTCACCGGTGCGGGCTACCCCGCCATCCGCGCCTAAGTGGCAACCGAAACCACGACCATACCCATACGGGGTATGATGTGCGACGCCTGTACGGGCCACGTCGAACGCGCACTCCGCGCCCTCGATGGCGTAGCAGAGGCGCGCGCCGACCTCGCCACCAACACCGCCAGCATCACCCGTGACCCCGCCATCGCCACCGAGGCGTTAATCAAAGCCGCCATCGAAGAAGAAGGCTACGAAGTAGCGCAAGAGGCCCAGAAGGAAGAGGACAGGTGCCTGGCTCCGGGCCAACCAAACCCGCAAGACCCCAACAAAACCGACCCCGGTGCCTGGCACCCAGGGAAAGGGGAGCAAGCCCCAACCACCCAACAACTCACCCTCCAAATCCAAGGAATGACCTGCGCCGCCTGCGTCGGCCACGTCGAACGAGCCCTCACCAAAACCGAAGGCGTATCGAAAGCCCAAGTAAACCTATTAGCCAACGAAGCCAAAATCACCTTCAACCCCAACCAAACCACCGAAGCCCAACTCAAACAGGCCATCGAAGACGCCGGCTACAAAGCCGAGCAACAAACCACCCCCGACGAATACCCCAAGACCCGCCGCCACGCGATCATCAGCCTAACCCTGGGCGCCATCATCATGGCCGCCATGCCCTTCACCGGCCACGGCAACACCTACCCGCAACTACTGGCAGCCATCTTCGTCATGGCCGTCCCGGGCCGCGAATACTACATCCGCGCCGCCCAAGGCCTGAAGCACAACCGCTTCGACATGAGCACGCTCATCGCCGTCGGCACCGGCTCGGCGTTCCTCTATTCACTCGCAGCAACACTCTTCCCCCACCAGTTCCACGCCCGCGGCCTCATGCCCGACGTCTACTACGAAGCGGTCATCTTCATCATCGCCCTCGTCCTGACGGGCAAAATGTTCGAGCTCAGAGCCCGCCGCGAAACCGCCTCCGCCCTCCGCGAGCTCGCCCAACTCCAACCCGCCACCGCGCTAATCATCCGGAACAACGAACCCATCGAAACCCCCATCGAACTCGTAAAAACCAACGACATCGCCCTCATCAAACCCGGAGCCCGCATCCCCGTCGACGGCATCATCCAATCCGGCCACTCCGCCATCGATGAATCCATGCTCACCGGCGAACCCATCCCAGTCGAAAAAGGAACCGGCGCCCCTCTCTCCGCCGGCACAGTCAACGGCACCGGAGCCCTGCAAATCAAGGTCACCGCCGTCGGCCCAGCAACAACCCTCTCCCAAATCGGCCGCATGATGCGCGAGGCCCAATCCACCCGCGCCCCCATGCAAAAACTGGCCGACAAAGTCAGCGCCATCTTCGTCCCCACAGTCCTGATCATCGCCCTCGCAACCCTCATCATCTGGCTCATCCAAGGGGCCGACCCCGGCCGCGCCCTCTCCGCCGCCGTAGCAGTGCTGATCATCGCCTGCCCCTGCGCCATGGGCCTCGCCATCCCCGCCGCCGTCATGGTCGCCACCGGCCAAGCCGCCAAACTCGGCGTGCTCATCAAAGGCGGCGAAGCCCTCGAACGCCTCGCCCAAATCCAAACCGTGGTCCTCGACAAAACCGGCACCATCACCGAAGGCCGCCCCACCGTTACCC
>CANIFK010000474.1 GCA_947466555.1 Acidobacteriota bacterium
CAGTTCGTCTCTCGTGGCGGCTGGCGAGGTTGCGTTCATGACTACAGCTACCCGGGTGGATCGGCGATGGAAAGCCTGCGGCAGATTCGTTTCGCCAGCACATTTGCAATCTCGACATGGCGTGGCACCGCCTCGGCGTGACCGGTCTGTGGGTTCTCCCAGATTGTATGCTCCTTCCCCTCGCGGCGAATCACGCAGCCGTGACGCCTGAGGTGACGAAGCAAAGTGTCGCGCTTCATCCGACGATGACGAGTTCCTGCCTGGCGTCCGGGGGAAGTGACCGCAATGACTCTTCGCGGCGGTGCTCAAGGATGAGCGCGATTGCCGCTCGCAGATTTGCGAGACACTCTTCGCGAGTTTCGCCTTGTCCGTTGGCTCCGGGGACCTCCGCGCAGTAGGCAACGTACCAAGGGCCGTCCTGCTCGACTACCGCCGTAAACTCGTTCCGCATGCCCGTATTCTACCGCGGTGGCTCCGGGGTGTGGCTCTTGCGGGCGCTTGTTGGGTGGGTCAATTGCGCGGTAGGAAGAAGTAGAGATCAAGGGAGGGCGGTTTGATGCCCTGTAGGCGGAGGAGCATGGCGATTTGCGCGGTGTGGCGAATTTCGTGGATCATGACGTGCCAGAGAAGGCCGTCGACGGTGAAGCGGTCGTTGGGGGCGTCGTGCGGGGTGACGACGCGGCGGAGTTCCGCTTCAGTTAGCTGGGAGAGGTATTTGCTCGTGCTTTCGTGGACGGCTTGCCAGTAGTTGAAGAGGGTTTGCAGGTCGATTTCGGCGTAGTTGGGGCCGCCGGGGGTGTCGTTCAGTTCGGGGATGGATGCGAGGATGGGCGGTTGACGGAGGATATCTTCGTGTACCCAGCCGTCCTGGACGGCGATGATGTGGAAGAGCAGATCCTTGATGCAGTGGAACTCGGGGCCGGGGAGCATCGGCTGGGATAGCGCTTCGGGGGGCGCGGATTTGAGCGCGGCCCAGAGATCCTGGCGGGCGCGGAAGAGGTAGGCGTGGATTTCGGGAATGTTCATTGGCGTTCGGTTTGGGAGAGAATTGGACATGGCGGCCATTGTCAATTCTAGATGCGTGCTGGCGGTTTGTGATTTGGCGGTTTCGACTCGCTATTACGTCGATGTGCTGGGGTTTCGGGAGGATCCGATTCGGGCGGAGGGGTGGAGCTTTCTGACGCGGGATTGCTTTCGGGTGATGTTGGGAGAGTGTATCGGTGAACGGCCGGCGGGGGAGTTGGGGAATCACTCGTATTATGCGTATTGGAATGTGACGGGCGTGGATGCGCTGTATGAGGAGTTTGTCGGGAAGGGGGCGATGGTGACTTCGCGGCCGACCAATAAGCCGTGGGGGTTGCGGGAGTTTGGGTTGACGACGCCGGATGGGCACCGGATTGTTTGCGGGGAGGAGATTTGTTAGGGCAGCTTGCGGCCGTCGAAGGTGATCGTGCCGCCGATGCGGCGAAGATATTTGGCTAGGATGGGCGCTCGGTCCGGGTCTTGCTCTTCCGAGATTTCGCGGATCGGCTGACCGTTGGGATGGGCGTGGAAGAAGGGGTCGGTGACGACGGACTTCAGGACGCGCTTTTGGTAGATGAGGTCGCCGCGGTGAGGGCCGGTTTCGATGATGTAGACGAAGTTGACGCCGGGGATTTGGGTGATGGTTTTGGCGGGGAGTTGGACGATGGCGAGGGTGTTGGCGGTGGCGTAGGTGGGGATGCTGAGATAGAGTTTTGAGCCGTCGGGAGAGAGTTGGGCTTGTCGAAAGACGCAGAAGCCGTCGATGGGTTGATCAAAGATGACGGTTTCGGCCTTGGTGGTGGGGTGGATGGTGACGATCCAGTTCTTGGAGGCTGGATTGGCACAGTTGAAAGGGTCTCCGTAGTAGAGCTCGGGGCCGCGGATTAGGACTGTCGCTAATAAGAACAGGGCCGGGGGCATGCTTTGTTCCTTTATACACTGGGGGCATGTTGCGTCGCGTGATTTGTTTCCTGCTGTGTTTTGCCGCCTTGTTTGCGCAGGTGGATGGGGGCGCGGCGTATGCTGCCTTTTTGAATTGGCGGAAGGTGTCGGCGAATGGGGCGTTGCCGTGGGCGGTGGCGACGGAACGGTATCGGGCGAAGTTGGTCGCCGATGGCGTGCCGCCGGGGGAGGCGGGGCGGATCCTGTCGGTTATCGCGTCGCGGGATGAGGGGGTGTTCTATGACTCGATTTATCAGGACACGGGGGCGGGGTTTTCGCGGGCGCCGAATTCTCTGTTGATGGAGGCGGTGAAGGGGCGGAAGCTGGGGCGGGCGCTGGATGTGGGGATGGGGCAGGGGCGGAATGCGGTGTATTTGGCGAAGTTGGGTTGGGATGTGACGGGGTTTGATACTTCGGCGGCCGGGTTGGCGCAGGCGCGCATGGCGGGGGTGAAATTGAATGCCGTTTTGGCCTCGGATGAGGAGTTTGATTTTGGGGTGGGGCAGTGGGACTTGATTGCGCTGCTTTATCCGCTTGAGAAGCGGAGTGTGTATCGGATTCGGGAGGCGTTGCGGCCGGGCGGCGTGGTGGTGGTGGAGTGCGCGCACAGGGAGGCGGGCGGGGCTCCGTTTGAATATGACACCAATGAGCTGCTACGGATTTTTGATGGGTTTGTGATTCGGAAGTACGAGGACGTGGTGGCCGAGCATGAGTGGGCGCGGAAGCCGATGCGGTTGGTCCGGTTGGTGGCGGAGAAGGCGCGGGAGTAAGCGCGTTTCCGGTTGGCGGGCGAGTAGTGCGTCTGGGGACACCCGGCCTTCGGCACGCGGGTGTCCCCGTGGGTTTTGCGCTGCGTGGTCTAACGCATGGCCATTGCCAGGTCCTGCATGTCGCCTTGCTTGGCGTAGGCGGCGGCGACGCCGATCTCCGTCTTCACTTTGTCCGTGGGGGCGTTCGTCTTTTCGGCTACCGACTTCCAGATTTCGACGAACTCGCGGGCTTGCTTTTCGGTGAGCTTGTCGGGGTCTTCGGGGTCCTTGGCTTGCTTCGCCTTTTCGATAAGCGGGAGGACGGCGCGGCCGGAGGCGATGATGGCGGGGGTGAGAGTGGCGGGGAATGTCTGCTGGTAGAGGAGGACTTTGAGGGCTCCGATGACGATGGCGGGGTCGGGGTCCGACAGCAGCGCTTCAAATTCGGGGAGACGGGTGGCGAGGTAGCGCTGGGCGCGGCCGGAGATGTCGTCGCTGTTGTAGGAGTTGGCGAACGGGAGCCAGGATTTCAGCGGGGACGCGTCGTTGAGGGCGGCGAAGTCGCGTTGGCGGTTTTCATACTCCGCTGTTTCGGCGGCTTGGCGTTCGGCGCGCACTACGTCGTCGCGCTGTACGCGGACGCGGTATTCGTAGCCGGGGGCTTGGGTTTGGGCGAAGCCTGTCGACGACCAGGGGGCCCACTGTTCGTTGGCGGCGGTGGGCTGGGATGGCAGGGGCGAGACGAATTCGAGATTGGACTTGTTGCCGAGGTAGAGGCTAACGACGAGAGGGGAGTGGGTGGAGTGGATGGGGACTTGGCAGGGGACGATCCAGCGACCGTCTTGTTGGATGGCCTTTTCGAAATCGACGGTGCCGTGGCGGGGGCGGCGGCGCTGGTTGCCGTCGAGGGCGGCCAGTTGGCAGTAGTTCTGGCCGGCGCGGGCGAGGTGGGAGGGTTGCCAGCCGGGGGCCATGCGCATTTCGACTTGGAGGTGGAGGCTGTCGCCACTGATTTCGGGCGGGACGTCGCCACCCATGCGGGCGAGGACATAGACCACGCCGGAGACGGCGGCGACGGCGGCGAGTGCTAGACCTGTTCCGTGGAGGAAGCTGGTGCCGAAGGATTTTGCTACCGTCAGGCCGACTAGGAAGCCGGCGATGAGGCCGCCCAGGGACATGAAGATGACGGCGTAGCCGGAGCCGCCTTCGAAGCTGCTAATGCGATACCAGGTGACGCATTTTTCGCCGATGTAGAAGGCGAGGGCGCAACCGGCGATGGCGGCGACGACGGCGGAGGAGAGAGAAAGTAACCAGCCCATACACGGTTAGGCGTGAATGGGCTGGCGATGTTGTCACTGACGGCGGCGGAGGTAGCCGATGGCAGCGAGGCCGGCACCGAACAGGGCGTACGACGAGGGTTCGGGGACGCTGGTTTGGGGGTCGGGCGTGAAGCTGGCGTTGTAGATGTTGCTGAAGGTGCCGATGCTGACATTGCCCGAGTTGCCGGCGAGGGCGATGATATTGCCGGTGCTCAACGTGGTGGTAGTGCCAGCGGGCAGCGTGCAGATGTCGAGCGTGGAGGTGGTAATTGCCTGGCAGGTGGGTGCGCCGGAGAGGACGAGTTGGACGGCGCCGGAGCCATTGTTGGTGAAGGAACTTGTGTTGAGTTCGACGCTGGCGGGGTTGATCAGGCTGACGGTGCCGGCGCCGATGGCGGCGATGGAGAGGTCGTAGCTGAAGGCGAACGTGGAAACGCCGCCGTTGTTGGCCAGGAAGACGACGCTGGGATTGGCGGTGGTGGTGGCTTTGCTCACTTGGAGGATACCGGAGAGGCCGCCACCAGTGATCAGGTTGAGATTGATGTTATCGGCGGTGACGAGCGGGGCGCCGCCGGAGTTGGAGTTGGTGACGAAGGCGAAGTTGCTGAAGGTGTACTGAACCTGATTGTTGACGTTTAGCGTGCAGGCGCCGGGGGTGGCGACTGTGCCGCAGGAGATTGCAGACGCCGAAAAGGCGCCTCCGAAGAAGATGAGTGTGAATGCTGATAGTGTTTTCATGGTTTACCTCTGGGATGAGAGTGAGGCATAGCGGCGGGGAAGATGTAAGGAAGTTGTAAGGAGTTCGGGGTAGGCTGAGAATTATGGCAATTCGAATGGCGATGATTTTTGTGCGGGATTTGGCGGGGATGACGGTTTTTTACCGGGATGTGATGGGGTTGGCGGTGAAGGGGGAGTCGGGGGGGTGGGTGGAGTTTGAGGGTTTCGGGTTGCACGGGGTGGAGGGGGATTGGGAG